>DASTKA010000549.1:0-7270 GCA_035716165.1 Mycobacterium sp.
CGCACGTTGGCGGTTGGGGTGCCGCGCCGAACCTCCGCCTCGTCCATCACGTCGTCGTGATACAGCGTGGCCAGGTGCACCAGTTCGATGACGGCGCCGGCGATGGTGACGTCCGCGCTGTCGGGGTTGGGCCCGATCTGCGCCGAGAGCACGGCGAACAGCGGCCGGAACCGCTTGCCGCCTGCCTTGAACAGGTGCGTCAGCGACTCGGTCATGATGTCATCGGCGCTGCGCAGCTCGGTGTCCATGAGCTGCTCGATCCGACCGACACCGTCGCGCACGGTCGCCGCGAAAGCGGGGTCGCCGAAGTCAACGCCCGCCACCACCGTCGCCGGAGTACTCACGCGACCAAACATACTGGTGTGCATGAAGACGGGAGCGACCCGAGCCCAAGTGGTGGTCGTGGGCGCAGGACCCGCCGGTTCGGCGGCGGCGGCCTGGGCCGCCCTTGCGGGCAACGAGGTGCTGGTCATCGATTCGGCCAGCTTTCCCCGCGACAAACCCTGTGGCGACGGGCTCACCCCGCGCGCGGTCGCCGAGCTGGAACGCCTGGGGCTGCGCGACTGGCTGGACAGCCGGATCCGGCATCGAGGATTGCGGATGAGCGGGTTCGGCGGCGAGCTGGAAGTCCACTGGCCCGGCCCGTCGTTCCCGTCGACCAGCAGTGCGGTGGCCCGCTTCGAGCTGGACGATCGGATCCGTAAAGTCGCCGAGGACTCCGGGGCGCGGATGTTGCTGGGAACCAAAGCTGTTGCCGCGCAGCATGATTCATCGGGTCAGGTGACAGCGGTGACCTTGGCCGACGGCACCGAAGTGGGCTGCCGCCGGCTGATCGTGGCCGACGGCGCCCGTTCGCCGCTGGGCCGCAAGCTGGGCCGGCGCTGGCATCAGGAGACGGTGTACGGCGTCGCGGCACGCGGGTATCTGGCCACTGCCCACGCCGACGATCCCTGGCTGACGTCACACCTGGAACTGCGATCCCCCGACGGCGCGGTGCTGCCGGGCTACGGCTGGATCTTCCCCCTCGGCAACGGCGAGGTGAACATCGGCGTCGGAGCGCTGTCCACGTCCAAGCGGCCCGCCGACCTGGCGCTGCGGCCGCTGATCGACTACTACACCGACCTGCGCCGCGACGAGTGGGGATTCACCGGGCAGCCGCGGGCGGTGGCCTCGGCGCTGCTGCCGATGGGCGGCGCGGTGTCCGGGGTCGCCGGCGTCAACTGGATGCTCATCGGCGACGCCGCGGCCTGCGTCAACCCGCTGAACGGCGAAGGCATCGACTACGGGCTCGAGACCGGACGGCTGGCGGCGGCGCTGCTGGACTGCCCCGACCTGTCGCAGGTATGGCCGTCGCTGCTGCAGCAGCACTACGGTCGCGGCTTCTCGGTGGCGCGCAGGCTGGCTCTGCTGCTGACGTTTCAGCGATTTTTACCGTCGACCGGACCGGTCGCCATGCGCTCGACGACGCTGATGACCATCGCCGTGCGGGTGATGGCCAATCTGGTCACCGACGACGACGCGGACTGGGTGGCGCGGGCCTGGCGGGGCGGCGGCCGGCTGTCGCGGCTGATCGACCGCCGGACGCCGTTCAGCTGACCGATCGCGCATCGCCGCTGGTCGGCGGCCTCGCCGCGGTCGGATGGGGCCGTCGACCGGCGATTGTATTTCCGCCGCGCGCCCAAACCGGGACGTGTATAGTCCCGCTAATGAAGGGAACGAGGCTGGCTACTATCGGAGCCGCTGCCGCTGCCGCTATCACGCTGGGCGCACTTGCCGCGCCGGCACTGGCCGACCCGCCGCCGACGGCGCCATACCCGACGCCGCGCACACCGTCGCCGCCGAGCGACTACGACGCCCCGTTCAAGAACACCGTCAACGGCTTCGGCATCTACCAGCCGCAGGACCAGTTGGCATGGCTGGGCAAGATCACCTGTGAACGCATCAACAGGGGCGTGGACGGCGACGCGTACAAGTCGGCCACCTTCATCCAGCGCAACCTGCCGCGCGGCACCTCCCAGGGGCAGGCGTTCCAGTTCCTCGGTGCAGCGGTCGATCACTACTGCCCCGACCAGGTCGGCTTCGTGCAAGCCGCCGGCAATCACTAGAACTTTTTCAGCGCAACGGTTTGTACCCGGCGTGTAAGGCGACGATGCCGCCGGTCAGGTTGCGCCAGCGCACCCCCGACCAGCCGGCCCGGGTGATCTGCCGCGCCAGCCCCGCCTGATCCGGCCACGCCCGGATCGATTCCGCGAGGTACACGTACGCGTCGGGATTGCTGGACACCGCACGGGCGACCCGCGGCAGCGCCCGCATCAGATACTCCTTGTACACGGTGGCGAACGGCCCATTGGTGGGTGTGGAGAACTCGCACACCACCAATCGACCGCCGGGACGCGTGACGCGGGCCATCTCGCGCAGCGCGGCCCCGGTGTCGACGACGTTGCGCAGCCCGAAACTGATTGTCACGGCGTCGAATACGTCGTCGCCGAACGGCAGTCTGGTGGCGTCACCGGCCACCTTCGGAACGTTGCGCGCGGCACCGGCCGCCAGCATGCCGACCGAGAAGTCGGCGGCCACACACCACGCCCCGGATTTCCTCAGCTCCACGGTGGACACCGCCGTGCCCGCGGCGAGGTCCAGCACCTGCTGGCCGGGCCCGATGGCCAGCGCCGCTCGGGTGGCCTTGCGCCAGTACCGGTCCTGTCCCATCGACAGCACGGTGTTGGTCAGGTCATACCGGCGGGCGACACCGTCGAACATCGACGCGACATCCCGGGGATCCTTGTCCAACTCCGCGCGACTCACCAGGGAAACGCTACCTGTTCCGGGAATGAGGTCGCACCGGCGGTGTTGTAAAGGGGCGTGACTGAAAAAGTTTGGTTTATCACCGGGACATCGCGAGGTTTTGGACGGGCGTGGACGATCGCGGCGCTGGAGCGCGGCGACAGGGTTGCCGCCACGGCGCGCAACACCGCCTCGCTGGACGACTTGGCGCAGAAGTACGGCGAGGCGTTGCTGCCGATTCGCCTGGACGTGACCGATCGCGCGGCGGACTTCGCGGCCGTCCAGCAGGCGCACGACCACTTCGGCAGGCTCGACATCGTGGTGAACAATGCCGGCTACGGCCAGTTCGGGTTCGTCGAGGAGCTCTCCGAGCAAGACGCACGCGATCAGATCGAGACCAATGTGTTTGGGGCACTGTGGATCACGCAAGCGGCGCTGCCGTATCTGCGCGAGCAGGGCAGCGGCCACATCATCCAGGTGTCCTCGATCGGGGGCATCACCGCGTTCCCCTTAGTCGGCATCTACCACGCGTCGAAGTGGGCGCTGGAGGGCTTCTCGCAGGCGCTGGCCCAGGAGGTCGCACCGTTCGGCGTGCACGTCACGCTGATCGAGCCGGGCGGTTTCGACACCGACTGGGCCGGCGACTCGGCCAAGCATGCCGATCCGCTGCCGGCCTACGACGACGTTCGCGCCGCCGTGCAGGCCGAACGCAGCCGCCGGTGGGCCAGCCCGGGCGACCCGGCGGCGTCCGCCGCCGCCCTGCTCAAGGTCGTTGATGCCGAAAAACCGCCGCTGCGAGTGTTTTTCGGCGCCTCCCCGCTGGAAACCGCCAAGGCCGACTACGAGAGCCGGCTGCGCAACTGGGAGGAATGGCAGTCCGTCGCGGAGCTCGCGCAGGGGTGATTCGGGACTCTCCTAAGACGTCATGGCATCGCCGCCGCCCACGCGATGTGGCCGTCGTAGCCGTGGTGGTCGGCCATTGCGCGATACCGATCCCTGAGGTCCCGGTAGGAGGCGTCCTCACCGCGCGCTCGCGCCAGCAGCGCCCGTAGTCGCAGCAACCAGATGTCGCGCATCACCAGACCCTCATCGGCCGGCGTGATCACCAAGCGGTCAACCGCGACCTCCGCTTCAGCCACGTCACCGTCGGCCCCGCGATCGAGCAGTGCCTCCACCAGAACAGCCGTCGCCGGAATGCCCCACAGCAGAAGGTGTTTCCGACGGAACAGATGGTCGACGGCGGCCCGTATTACCGGTATGGCGGCATCGCGATCTGCTTGCCTCGCCGTCGCGCGTGCCGCGTAGACCTCGACGATCGGCACATCGCTTAGGTTGTGTCCCCTGTTAACGAACACTTCGCGGATCTCCGCCAATAACTTTCGGCCGCGATCGCCCTGCACGATCGTGTCGCAATGGACCAGCGCAACGCCCAACGTCGCCCTGATGAAGCCCACCACCACGTCATCACTGGATCGCTCGGCGATCCGTAAAGCATTCTGGATCTCGTGCAGCGCACCATCATCAGGCCTCAGCACGCCGAACGGTAAACCCAGCAAGTAGATGTAGCCGACAACCCCGGCGTAGGACGCGGGGTCAGCACGGCGGGCCATGTCCAGGCCGTGCCGCAAGTCTTCTCGCCATCCAGGACGACCCAGAAAATAACGAGCCATACCCCGCGACACCACGGCGAGCGCCAGCGGGGACCCGACAAGAAAGTTGCCTTTCAACGGATCACCGTCAGCCGAGTCGATGGCGGCCTGTGACCATCGGAGCACGTCACACCACTCGGCGCTCTCGATCTTGCCGTAGATCACCGGGAAGGACAGCCCCACTGTCAACGTCGCATCCGCGACCGACTCGGCGAGGGCCCAGGCTTCGGATGCCAACTGCGACGCCTCACGCACCCGGTCCTGATGTGCGTAGCCAACCACCATCCCTGCTGTCGCGATGCCAAGTGAGGCCTTGTCCCCCGCGGCGCTGCACAACTCCCGCAATTCATCAAAGCGCTCAGCGGCAAGGCTGGCGTGCACTCGCCAGCCGGTCCCACACAACATGGTGCGAGGGGTGATGCGCATGGCGCTCCGGTGTGGGTGGTCGGCGGGAAGGGCGTCGGCGATCTCTGCCGCTCGCGCCCAGCTCGCGCGGGCCGCGCTGATATCCCGGTTGGTCGCCCAGGTGGCGGCGCGCATGTGCCAGTCGTAGGCGGCGTGCAGGTCACCGGCGGCCTCCACATGTTCTGCGATCAACGCCGCGTTTTCGTCCCCCGATTCCGGCTCGCGGGCTTCGATCGCGGCGGCCACCCTTCGGTGCAGCTCTACACGATCGGATCTGAGTTGCGCGCCGTAGGCCACCGACTGAATGAGCGGATGGTGGAACATATACTCGAGTTGGGTGAGGTCGACTAGATCGATGAGCCGGGCCGCCACCAGTTCGTCAACGACGGGATCGATACCCAACGCCCTGAGTAGGTCGAGGCCGAACCGCGAGCCGATGATTGCCGCCGCGCTCAGCGTGCGCTTGGCCCTTGGATGTAGCCGATCGATGCGCGCGGCGATGGTCGCCTGCAATGTCGCCGGCACGGTCACCTCGCTGACGTCCGCCGGCGACGTGTAGGCGCCAGGCTCCCCACGCAGCACACCGCGCTCGGCCAGTTCGCGCACCAACTCCTCGGCGAAAAACGGATTACCGGCGGCTCTCCCGGCGACTCTTTGGCCCAGGGCATCGACTGACGGGTCGGGACCGAGGATATCGGCGACGAGCACTTCTGTTTCCGAAACACTCAGTGGGGCAAGGGCTACGGTGTGGGCATCGGCCACCCGGGTCAACGCGCCATGGTATTCCGGTCGGTGGGTGATTAACACCAGCGCGGACGTCTGCGAAATCGCCTCGAGGAAATCGGTCAGCATCAACTCGCTGGCCTCGTCGATCCAGTGCGCATCCTCGATGACGTAGACCGCCGGGCTTTGGCGAGACAATCTGGCGGCGTTCACCAGCGCGGCCAGCCGCCGCCTACGAGCGTTGGGGTCGATTACGGGTACAGCGGTACTTGGGTCGATGATGCCGAGCAGGTCATCAAGCAGCGTCACGTCCTCAGGGTCTGCATCTGGAAATTGGCCTCGGACCCGGGCGCGGGCCGCCTGCCCGTCGAGACCCTCGACGCCGGTCACCGCCCGCAGCAGGCGCGCCACGGCATGAAACGGGACCTGGCTGGTGTGTGACTCACAGAAGGCGGTCCAGACCGTTACTCTCCGTACCGCTGCCATCGCGGCCACCTCGCGCACCAGACGGCTCTTGCCGATGCCGGGTTCGCCCGCCACCACTACCACCGAGCCATGACCACTGAGGGCGCGGTCCAATGAGCGCTCGACAGAAGACATTTCGCGCCGTCGGCCAACCAGCGTCGAGTCAGCGCGCTCAGTAGTGCGATGCCGATCTGAAATGCCCAGCAGACGGTAAGCGGTGACGGGTTCGGCAGCACCCTTGATGCGGACCATCTCCGGATCGCTCAGCGCAGCCGCATTATCAACTAATCGCGCGGTGGAAACGCTGAGCATCACTCCACCGGGCGGCGCTACAGATTCCATCCGTTGAGCCAGGCCCACCTGATCACCCACTGCGGTGTAGCCGAGCGATTCAGATCCAAGCTCGCCGGCAATCACTTGACCGGAGTTCAGGCCCACGCGCACAAGCAGTTTCACGCCATCTCGGTGCTGAACCTCGGTGCCCAGAGCTTTGACTTCTTCCTGAATGCCCAACGCCGAGAGACATGCGCGAAGGGCGTGGTCCTCCATTGCCGCCGGCGCACCGAACACCGCCATGATTCCGTCGCCGGTGAACTTGTCTACTGTCCCGCCGTATCGCCGGACAACGGCCGCGCAGCGGTTGGCTAAGCGGACCATGATCTCGCGCAGCCTCTCCGTCCCGACCGTCGCCGCGATCTCCATTGAATGCACCACGTCGGCGAACAAGACGGTGACTTGCTTGTACTCGGCGGGGCCAGTCGCGTGGTTGAGTGGTGTGCCGCATTCGCTACAAAAATTGGCCGACGGACCGGACTGCGCGCCGCAGGAAACACAGACCAGCCCGGTTAGGGCCAATCCACGGTCGCCATCCCCGGTGCCGTCCACGTCAGTATCGTTTCACCCCTGGTCAACGATGTCCTGCGGATCGGCAGGCCACCGGTGACGACTGAGACGAAGTTTCGAGACTCTCATAAGCCGTCTATTTCGAGACCGCACTCAGTTCTGTTCGGGCCTGGTCGATTTGGTCGTAGGCATACGTCACGATGGCTGCGGTGGTCATCGTCTTGCCCTTGCGGGCGAGCGATTCGTACGTCTGGTCGCCGAGGACATGTCGGAGGTGGGGGATCGCGGCACTGAACTCAGGAAGCGTTGTGGCAAAGGGACCAAATGCGTAACCGGCGATGGTGGCTGCCGGCTCGGGGCGTCCGAGGCGGTCGAGGAACACCACGAGACTTGCCAGGGCG
>DASTKA010000550.1:0-2666 GCA_035716165.1 Mycobacterium sp.
TCAATCTGCCTGCGATGCTGCAGCGCGCCGTGCCCGACTACACGACAGCGATGCAGAACAAGTTGGGGGCCAACAGCATCCAGCGCAGCCTGGCCCCGGGCGCCGCGCAACAGTCGAACCACGGCGGCGGGCTGCAGTTGAGCCGGCCCGGCAGCACCGAGGGCGGGGCACTCAACGATTGCGCCGAAGGCTCCGCGGAGCTGCAACAATGCGGACCGGCACCCGCCCTCGCCGGCGTCACCGGGTGGCTCAACACCCCGGATGGCAAGCCGCTGGACCCCGCCTCGGTGAGCGGCAAGGTGATCCTGATCGACTTCTGGGCCTACTCGTGCATCAACTGTCAGCGCGCCATCCCGCATGTAATCGGTTGGTACAACCGGTATCGCGACAGTGGGCTTCTCGTCATCGGGGTGCACACCCCCGAGTACGCCTTCGAGCGGGTGCCGGCCAATGTGGCCAGCGGCGCCGCCGATCTGCACATCACCTATCCCATCGCTCTGGACAACGACTACGCGACGTGGAACAACTTCGACAATCTGTATTGGCCGGCCGAGTACCTGATCGACGCGAACGGGCAAGTGCGGCATACCAAGTTCGGCGAGGGCGACTACGACGACACCGAGAAGCTGATCCGCAAGCTTCTCGTCGATGCCCATCCCGGCATCCAGTTGCCCGCACCGACGAACTCGGCCGACATGACTCCGCAGACCAGGCTCACTCCTGAGACGTATCTGGGTGTCGGCAAGTCCGGAAATTACGGCGGCACCGGGGATTACAAAGCCGGCGTCACCACTGGAAGCTTCCCGCCGACCCTGGCCGACGACAAGTTCGCCCTGGGAGGCCGCTGGAACCTGGGCGACGAAGCGGCCACGGCGGACGGCGACGACTCCACCATCCGGCTGAACTACACCGCGAAAGACGTCTACGCCGTCGTCGGCGGCAGCGGCAACATCACCGTGACCCGCGACGGCAAGACCATCACGACGCCGATCGGCGGAGCGCCCACGTTGCACCGGATCGTCGCCGACGACGCCGCGCACCGCGATCAGCTGGACATGCGAGTCAGCAAGGGCTTGCAGGTGTTCTCGTTCACGTTCGGCTAGCCGCCGGGTTCAAGACTTCTTCGCGAGACTGCCCAGCATCGCGACGATCACGCCGGATGCCACCAGGGCTGCGCCGGCGATCAGCGTGGCGTTGAGCCATTGGTGCAAACCGGCTTCGGCGTGTTCGACCATCACCTCGGCGACGCCGCGGACGTTGCCGGCGGTGCGATTCAGCGCATCGTGGACATAGCGACCCGCGACCTCTATGCCCGCCCAGCCGCCGGCGCCGGCGAGCAGCGCCGAGACCCCCAGGCTGCTCAACGCCTTGCCGCGGCGGCGCGCGGCCGCCAACGTGAGCAGCGCGCAGACGCCGCACAGCGCCGCCGCGCCCACGCTCACCCACGGACCCCAGGTGGCCAGCCGGCTCAGCCGCCCCTGCCGCATCGATGGCGGAACCGAAACAGTCAGTGGGACAGTCAGTTTCGCCGGGACCGCCACGTTGTGGCGGCTCAGCAGCGGCTGAATCGAACCGTCCCTGAGCATCGGCGCCACGTCGACCGCCCACTGGTTGCCGTTCTCGGCCGCCCCCGGGTCGCTGAACAGCCAGCCGTGCGCCGCCCGGTTCGCCTGGGCGAACAGCGGCGGAAAGGCCGGCCCGGCGGTGAAGGCCCGGGCCGCCGCGTGCACCTCGGCACTGTCGAGCGGGTAGCGGCCCCCGCCGCGATCGGCGATGAGAGCCGTTGCCCGGGTGGTCAGTTCGGCCGCCATGGCCGACTGCAGAGCCGGGTCGGCCGCCGCTTGCCGCGCCAGCGCGGCGTAGCCGTCGGCGTCAACGACATGCAGCTGCGTCCACGCCGCGGGGATGGCGACCGCGAGCGCGAGCGTGGCGATCAGCCACAACAGCACGGTCGCCGTGAATCGCACGCCTGCGAATCTACTGAATGCCCCGCACGTACGCGGCCTGCCCGAGGTGCTGGGCGCAGTCGTCGATGATGCTCACCAACCGCGCGCTGGCCGTCACCGGCGGATCCCAGTTGGTGTCCACGACGCGGGCCAGTTCCTCGGCGGTGACTCCGGCGACGTACTGGAGGGTGAGCTCGTGCACCGCGTGGTAGTAGCCGGACAGCAGGTCCGCGGGAGCCTTCACCTTGGCCACGTCGTCGGGCCCGTGTCCGTAACCGGTGTCGTTGCGCGGGAGGTCCAGCCCGAACCGGTCCACCCAGCCGTCGCGGAACCACACCTGCTCGACACCGGCGACGTCGGCCAGCTGAACGTCCTGCACCCGCGCGCTGTGCCAGACCAGCCAGGCGATGCTGTTGGCATTCGGCGCCGGCCGGTAGCCGGACTCCTCGTCGGTCAACCCCTCGGTGATCTGGTCGACGTGCTCGATCAACCGGGTGAACGCGTCGCGCAGGAGCTCTTGGAGGACGGCGGCATCGTCGGTGCTGGCCATGCTTGCGACACTACGGGACTGGTAGAAGTCGAGCACCGCGTCATAGAACCGCTGAGATTCGGCATAGTCGGCGCAGTTGATTCCCACGTGGTCGATCACGCACAAGATCCTGGCACGAGCTACCGCAACGGTCGTAGATTGTTTGCATGACTTACGACCTCATCATCCGT
>DASTKA010000551.1:0-3633 GCA_035716165.1 Mycobacterium sp.
ACCCCCGATGTCCCGATCGAGACGATCACGTCGCCCTCTCCGGCGCCGAGCCCCAGCGCCGCGGCGGCATTGTCGCCCAGGCCGGCACCGAAAGGTGTTGTGGCGCCGTCGGTTCGGTCCGAGGGACCCAGCACGGTCGGCAGTCGGGGGCGGCGGCCACGCAAGGCCAGTTCCAGCAGGTCGACACGGTAATCACCCGTGGCGGCGTCGTAGTAGCCGGTGCCGCTGGCGTCGCTGCGGTCGGTGGTCAGCGTCGCGACGTCGTTTTCGCCGCGGAGCCGCCACGTCAACCAGTCGTGCGGCAGACAGACCGCCGCGGTGCGGTCCGCGTGGTCCGGCTCGTGGTCGGCCAGCCAGCGCAATTTCGCCACCGTGATCGCGGCCAGCGGGACGACGCCCACGGCCTGGGCCCACGCCCGCGCGCCACCCAGTTCACTGACGAGTGCGCACGCTGCGCCGGCTGATCGCACGTCGTTCCACAGCAGCGCGGGGCGTACCACCCGCCCGGTTTCATCCAGGCACACCATGCCGTGTTGCTGCGCGCCGACGGCGACCGCGTCGACGCCGTCGAGCCCACCCGCTTGGGTGATGGCCGCCCGAGCAGCGAATTCCCATGCGGCCGGGTCAATTTCGGTACCCGGCGGGTGGCTGGCGTGTCCCTCGCGAATCACCCGGCCGGTGGCGGCATCGCACACCAGCACCTTGCAGGATTGGGTCGAGGAGTCGATGCCGGCCACCAGGGTCATGGTCCGTCGGCCCCGATCAGCGCCCGCAAGGTTGCCCGCGCGCCGTGCCGGTGCAGCGAGTCCAGCGCCCACAGGTAGGCCTCACGGAAGCGCCCGTGGTCGACGAGGTCGCCGAATACCGCGCGGTTGGCCAGGAACGCGGTCGCGTCGTCGCGCTGTGAGCGGGCGATCGGAACCAGGGTGTCGGCCAGCCGGTCCACGACCTCGATCGGTTGGCCCTGTTCGTCGATACCCTCGGCGTAGCGTGCCCAGCTTGCGACGATCGCCGCGGACAGCCGCACCGGGCCGCCGGAACGCAGATTGTCGCGCACCACGGGCAACAACCACTTCGGGATGCGGTCCGAGGATTCGGCGCAGAGCCTGGCCACGGTGTCGCGGACGTAGGCGTTGGCGAAGCGCGGCAGCAGCCCGGCCCGGAACTCGTCCAGGCCCGGAATACGCTCCAGCGTCGGCGTTGCCTCTGAATCCATATAACGGGCAAGGAATTCGGCGATCACCGGGTCCTGGGCGGCGTCGTGCACCAGCCGGTATCCGGCGAGGTATGCGAAATAGCACAGGCCCTGATGCCCGGCGTTGAGCAACCGCAACTTCATCGCCTCGTACGGCGCCACATCGTCGACGAGTTGTACCCCGGCTTGATCCAGCGGCGGTCGCCCGTCGGCGAAGTCGTCCTCGACCACCCACATGGCGAAGGGTTCGGCGATGACGGGCCAGGCGTCGGCCACACCGAATTCGGATTCCAGGCGCTCGAGCACGTCGGGCGTGATCACCGGCGTGATCCGGTCAACCATGGAGTTGGGAAAGGTGGTGTTCTCGCGCATCCATTGCGCGAGTGCGGGATTGATGTGTTCGGCGTACGACGTGAAGACGCGTCGCGCCATGTCGCCGTTCCCGGCGATGTTGTCGCACGAGACGATCGTGGGGGAGGGCAGGCCGCGCTCGCGCCGCCGGTTGCACGCCTCGGCCACCAACCCGAACACCGCGCTGAGCGGTGGCTGATAGCCGCCCTCGGTGATGGTGAGCGAGATGATCCGGGTGGCCGGATCGGCTAGCAGCTCGACCACCGAGTCGGGATCGTCGGGCGCATAACGGTAGTCGACGATGGAGCCGATGACCCGCGGTTCCCGGGTGCCGTCGGGGTGTTCGAGGATCAACGTGTAGAGGTTGTCCTGGCCGCGCAGCGCGTCGCGCATGCGCCGGTCGGCCGGCAGCACGCCGATTCCGCAGATCCCGAAGTCACGGGCGAGCCCGTCGCCGAGCAACCGGTCGATGTACATGGCCTGGTGGGAACGGTGGAAACCACCGACCCCGAAATGCGCTATGCCGACGCCGATTTGGCTTCGGTCATAGGCCGGTACGGGGATCTTGAGGCCGGTCAGGTTCGCGGCGTTGAGCTTCACTCGAGGTCACATTAGCGCGGACCGCTGCGCGCGGGGCTAAAACGCCTCAGGCGTTGGGGCACAGATCGCGCAGGGCGAAGATCACGACGTCCGCGGCCTGGCGGCCGTTGATCCCACCGGTGCCCTGGTCGGCATCCGAGCGTTGCAGCGCCAAACCCTCGAGCTGTTGTGGGGAAGCGCCCCAGGAGAGCTGCTGGCACAGGTCCGCGCCCATCTGCAACAGCTCCGGATCGCCGCCGTTGACTGCGTGTATCCCGGCGTTGTGCAGGTCGTTGAGGAAGGCGGCCTGGTCGGCCCGCGCCGGGCCGGCGCAGAGGATCCCGGCGAGCAGCAGTGGGCCACTCGCCAGCGTCGCGCCCATGAACCGGCCATAGAGGGTGCGTGCCATCCAAACTTCTCCTTCGTCCGTGCCCGATGCGGATGATGCACTTTTACACAAAAGTGGGACGACCCGCTGCGCAAACAATTCGGCGGAGTGAATAGTCGGCAAAAAATTGGCTGGCGGATGCGCCATCACCTGTGCACCGGCGCGCGGCCAACCGTCTGTCAGGCCGGCGGAATGGGCAGGGTCAGTTCGTCTAACTGGGGCACAGATCGCGCATGGCGTAGTTGACGACGTCGACGGCCTGCTGGGGAGTGAGACCGCTGGAGCCCTGCCGATCTTCGGAACGCTGCAGCGCCAAACCCTCGAGCTGCGTGGGAGGAGCGCCCCACGAAATTTGCTGGCACACGTTCAGGCCCGCCTGTAGCAGGGCGGCGTCGCCGCCGGTGACGGCGTGGATGCCGTCTCGGTGCATGTCGTTGAGGAAACCGGCCGCGTCGGCCTGCGCTGGGCCGGCCCAGACGAGGGCGGCGACAAGCGGGCCGCCGAGGAGGGCTGAACCGACGAATCCGGTGGTGAGACGACGTGGTTCCGTAGCCCCTTCTCCTCTATTCGTCAACAGTTCTAATCACGATGTTAACCTCTGAGTAACCTGTTGATCGATAACTGTTCACCTACGGTTTCCTGGGAAAGAACCTGCAGAAAATGAGTTACAGGAGATCCCAACCCCCGTTCGGTCGTCGGCCAGCTGACACGCGGCATGGGCGCAACGCCGCTTTGGTCAGGCCGGCAAGCGCCGCCCGAATGGTTGAGTGCGGCTACGGCGCAACCACATTCGTGCAGGACGATCGAGGTTCGCGGAGGGCGTCCGATTCGTGACACCGTTGTGACGTCACCATTTGGAAACGGCGCGGTGCGCCGCGCCGCGTGTCGGGCGTCGGCTGCTGACACTTGGCGCGGTCGTGAAAGCGACCTCGGTACGGCTAGGCGGGCCTGCTGCACCAGATGATTACGGAAAACAGGCGAGCGTGAATAAAGGAGAGTTGACGCTGATGGCGATCGTCGATCGGTTCAACATCAAAGTAGTTGCCGGCGCTGGGTTGTGCGGAGCTGCTATCGCGTTGAGCCCCGACGCGGCGGCCGCCCCGCTGATTACGGGCGGCCA
>DASTKA010000552.1:0-7776 GCA_035716165.1 Mycobacterium sp.
GCCGGGCGCGATGGGCGCCGGGGGCGAAGGCGGCACCAAAGACAAGCCGGTCGAGAAGCGGGTGACGGCACCGGGCGTGCCCAACGGGCAGCCGGTCAAAGGCCGCCTGACGATCCCGCCGAGCGCTCCGGGCAACAAATCCGGCGAGGCCAAACCCACCGTCGTCACCAATAGGCCCAATCGCCGGATCGTCATCATGCCGTCCGAGGATGAGCCGAGAGAGTAGGACCCTTCTCCACTTCACCGAAAGGTGAGTGGTCGGGTGGTACGGCCGGCAGTAGGGTCGCTACGTAATCGCCGACGGCCGACCTCAACGCGTGGATCGTATTGGGTGGCCTTGGTTGACAGCAGAACTGCCGATGCGTGCATGCTATTGGGTACGTGTGCGGTGACCGCGGAATACGCGGCCAGGAGGGTGTGGGAGTACTAGCGCAAAGTGTCCGGCAAGGATGCGGCGCCGCAAAGGCGCACAGATGGATTAGGGCGGGGACATCGGTGACGGATCCCCTGAAAATGCAAGTGGTCACGGCGCTCTCTCGCGCCCACAATCTGTTCCCGGCCGCCACGACGGGCGACGGCATCGGTGACTCACCGGCTCAGACGCAGGCACACGCCGACTCGCTGGTGCACCGCACCGGTGGGTTGCCCGGATCCGCGGCGGCGCGGTCGGGAGCCTCGATAACGCAGTTGGCCCGGTTGGCCCACGCAGACCGGGAACTGGGACACATCATCACCACGGCGCGCGCCGACAACGCGCACGGTCACGCGGCGACGCGGACGGTGCTCGACGCCGCCTTGACGGATACGACGCCGGCCGCGGATACACCGATGGGCCGACGCGAGATCGCCGCCCGCATGGCGGCCCGGCTGCGGACCCAACACCGGCATGTCGCCGAATCACGCAGGCGGGCAAGGCTGCTCGCTCTCCGGCTGCGACGCTCGCACTATCTACGAAGGCGGTCGATGCACAGCAACCAGGCAAGCGGACGCCCGGCCGTCCTGGTGGCCATCCGTAAAGCCTTGGACATCAAGGGCATTCACGACCCGGTGGCCCGTGCTCGCTGGGAGCGCGGCATGGATCTGGTGGCCCGCCGCGAGTCCAACTACAACGCAGCCGCGGTTAACGACTGGGATTCCAACGCGGCCCGGGGCACACCCAGCAAGGGTGCCTGGCAATTCATCGCGCCGACCTTTGCGGCCTACCACCAGCCGGGAACCTCACGCGACATCCACAATCTGGTGGCCCAGGCGTGCGCGTTCATCAACTACGCGACGGGCCGCTACGGTGTCGCCATCGACGGGTCGAATCTGGCCGATCGGGTTCAGCAGGCCGATCCTCACCGAGCGCCCAAGGGGTACTGAGCATGCCGCTGAGTCTGTCTAACCGCGACCAGAACTCTGGACATTTGTTCTACAACCGGCGGCTGCGCGCGGCGACCACCCGCTTCTCGGTGCGCATGAAACACGATGACCGTAAGCAGACGGCCGCGCTGGTGTTGTCGGTACTCCTGGTGGCCATCGCCTCGGGTTGGATGCTGCTACTGAATGTCCTGAAACCGACTGGCATCGTGGGGGATTCGGCGATCATCGGGGACCGCGATTCGGGGGCGCTCTATGCCAGGATCGACGGCCGGCTGTATCCGGTGCTGAATTTGACGTCGGCAAGGCTCGCGACGGGAACCGCGAACCAGCCGACGTGGGTGAAACCCGCTGAGATAGCGAAGTATCCGACCGGGCCGTTGGTCGGTATTCCGGGAGCGCCGGCGGCGATGCCGGTACATCGAGGCGCGACATCGGCGTGGGCGGTGTGCGACACGGCGGGACGCCCCCGTAGCCCAGAACGCCCGGTGGTGACGTCGATCGCCGGTCCACTGGACGGTTTCGACCGCGCCACACCGCTGAGCGACGATGCCGGGGTGCTGGTCACCTTTGAGGGCAACACCTTTGTGATCTGGGGCGGGAAACGATCCCAGATCGATCCGTCCAACAGAGCGGTAACGCTGAGTCTGGGTCTCGACCCGGGAGTGACTCTGCCGGTGGAGATTTCGCGATCCCTATACGATGCGCTGCCTGCGACGGAACCACTCGGCGTTCCCGCGGTGCCCTTGGCGGGCACCCCGTCGACGTGGGTGTCGGGCTCCCAGGTGGGCGCGGTACTGCAGGCCCAAACCGCCAGCGGCGGCCAGCAGTTCTATGTGCTGCTGCCCGACGGCGTGCAAAAGGTCACCAGCTTCGTCGCCGACCTGTTGCGCAGCGCCAACTCCTACGGATCGACGGCGCCGCGGGTGGTGGCTCCCGATGTGTTGGTCAACATTCCCGAGGTGAACTCGCTGGCGGTGGATTACTACCCGACCAAGCGCCTGAATTTCGTTGACAACGCGGCCGATCCGACCACCTGCGTCGGATGGGAGAAGGGTTCGACGGATCCGCAGGCGCGCGTTGTGGTTTACAACGGGCGCGGGCTCCCCACGCCGTCGTACCTGGACAACCGGATCGTCCACCTGGTGCGGGACGACCGCGACCCCGCGTCGGTTGTCGCCAACCAGGTGCTGGTGCTGCCGGGCGCGGCCAACTTCGTCGCGTCGACCAGCGGCGTGGTCACCTCCGACTCCCGGGAGTCGTTGTTCTGGATCTCCGACAACGGGGTGCGGTTCGGCATCACCAACGACGACACGACGTTGCGTGCGCTGGGACTTGATGCGGCATCGGCGGTGCAAGCGCCCTGGCCGTTGCTGCGTACCTTCGCCGCCGGCCCGGAACTGTCAAGGGAGGCGGCACTTTTGGCCCGCGACACCGTCCCGGCGCTCGGCAAGGTGGCTGTGGTAACGACATCGGCGAAGCCGGGAGGCTAGAGAATGTCCAAGAAAGCGTTCCCCATCAACCGCGTCAAGATCGAGCCGCCGAAACCGGTTCGGGTAGCGCCCAGCGCACCGATCGCCTTGCCGGAGCGCGAGCCGCGCAACATCTGGGTGATGATCGGGGTCCCGGCGCTGATCGTGGCACTCATCGGCACCATCGTCATGCTCTACGTTTCCGGCGTGCGCAGCCTGACCACCGGCTTCTTCCCTTTGATGGGCATCGGTGCGTTCAGCATGCTGGCGTTTTCCGGTCGGTTCGGCCGGGCCCGCAAAATCACCTGGGGCGAAATGGAAAAGGGGCGTCGCCGGTATCTTCGGGACCTCGACAGCAATCGCGACGAGATCCAGAGCGCGGTGTGTGCGCAACGCGAATGGCAGAACTCCGTGCATTCCGACCCGCGTGGGCTCGGTGCCATCATCGGCGGTCCGCGGATGTGGGAACGGGGCCGCGGCGACGCGGACTTCCTGGAGGTGCGGGTCGGTACCGGCGTGCAGCACGCACCGGACTCGGTGCTCTCGGTGACCTGGCCCGACATTGCCTCCGATGAGGAACTCGAACCCGTCACCGGTCAGGCGCTGCGCGACTTCATCTTGGAGCAGCGCAAGATTCGTGACATCGCCAAGGTGGTCAACCTGCGATCAGCGCCGGGCTTCAGCTTCGTCGGCGAGGACCTGGACCGGCTGAGGTCGCTGATGCGTTCGGTGCTGTGTTCGCTTGCGGTGTTTCACAATCCGCGCGACGTCAAGTTGATGGTGGTGACCCGTAGTCCCGAAGCGTGGTCGTGGATCGTGTGGTTGCCGCACAACCTGCACGACGAGCTGTTCGATGCGTGTGGGTTCCGCCGCCTGGTCTTCGCGACGCCCGAAGAACTCGAGGAAACGCTCGGTGCGGAGCTGCACATGAAGGGCAAGCGCGGCGCCTGGGCACCGCTGGCCGCGGCCAGCCCCACCGCGATGGGATCGACCCTGGAAACCGGCACGGACACGGTCGATCTAGGGCCACACCTGGTGATCGTCGACGACAACACCGGCAGCCCCGACGCGTGGGAGAGCGTAGTCGGGCAGGTCGGTAAGGCGGGAATCACCTTGCTGCGCATCGCCTCCCGAATCGGCACCGGCGTAGGCTTCGCCAACGACCAGGTGTTCGACCTCAGCGAACGCCACAGTTCACCCAACGGATCGGTGAACGGCGACAGAGCGCGGCATCGGAACGGCTCTGACGCCGACGGTGAAGACGACCGCCCGGCTCCGCTGCTAAGGGTGCGCAACAAGTTCTTCGCCCACGCCGATCAGCTCTCCGTGCACCGCGCCTATCGGTACGCGCGGGCGATGGCCCGTTGGTCGCCCACAAGTCGCAGCGAGATCGCCGATTCGATCAGCGGCGCAACCGAATTGCTGCGCGCCCTGGGCATCAGCGACCCCCGGGACTTAGACGTCGACCGGTTATGGGCCGAGCGGCGCGGCCGCGGCGACGAGCGCTGGTGCGAGGTCCCGGTGGGTGCCAAACCCAACGGCGAGCTGCAGAACGTCACCATCCGTGCCAAAGACTTCGGCGGCTTCGGGTTCCACTCGGTCGTCATCGGGACCAGTGGCTCGGGTAAGTCAGAATTCTTCTTGTCCTTGGTCTATGGCATAGCGCTGACGCATTCCCCGGAAACGTTCAACGTCATCTTCGTCGACATGAAGTTCGAATCGGCCGCCCAGGACATCCTGGGCATCCCGCACGTGGTGGCGGCGCTATCGAACCTCGGCAAGGACGAACGCCATCTGGCCGAGCGGATGCGCAGGGTGATCGACGGGGAGATCAAGCAGCGCTACGAGCTGTTCACCTCGGTGGGCGCGCGCGACGCCAACGACTACGAGGAAATCCGGCTTGCCGGACGCGATCTGCCACCGGTCCCGGTGCTGCTCGTGATCGTCGACGAATACCTGGAACTGTTCGCCAATCACGAGAAGTGGATCAACCTCATCATCCACATCGGCCAGGAGGGCCGCGGCGCGAACGTGTTCTTCATGCTGGGCGGGCAGCGCCTGGACCTGTCCTCGCTACAGAAGGTCAAGTCCAACATCGCCTTCCGCATCGCGCTGCGCGCCGAGTCCGGCGACGACAGCCGCGAGGTGATCGGCTCGGACGCGGCCTACCACCTGCCGTCGAAGGAAAACGGCTTCGGTCTGCTGAAGGTGGGGCCGCGTGATCTCGAACCGTTCCGGTGCTTCTACCTCTCCGCGCCGTTCGTGGTGCCGAAGACCAAGGAGGTGGCCACCACCGTCGACATGACGCTGACGAAGCCGCGGTTGTACAACTGGCAGTTCCAGCCGCTGGACGCCTCGGATGCCACGGCGCTGGAAGCCGCCGCCGCCGTCGACGCCGAACCGGACGAATTCCTCTACTACGACGACGGTTTCAAGCGAAAGAAGATCGTCGATGTGCTGCGCGAGTCGTTGCACAATGTGCCGCACCGCTCACCGCGCCGGCCCTGGCTGGAGCCGCTGGAGGAGCCCGAGTCCATCGACGCTTTAGTTGCGGGATACCGGGGCAAGCCATGGCACGTCGACTATGGGCGCAACGCGGGCCTGATGTTCCCGGTGGGCGTGGTCGACATCCCCGAGGAGTCCAAACAGATCGTGCATGCGGTCGATGCGTTGCGCAGCAACGTCATCGTGGTGGGCGCCAAGCAGCGTGGCAAGACGACCACCCTGATGACGCTGATGTGCTCGGCGGCAACGATGTACAGCCCGTCGCGGGTGACCTTCTTCTGCATCGGCGGGGCGACCCTCGCCCAGGCCGCCTCGTTGCCCCACGTCACCGACATCGTGTCGCCGAAAGACGCCGAGGGCATCGAGCGGATCTTGAGCAGCATGGACGCGCTGATCGATGCCCGCGAGGATTCGTTCCGGCGCCTGAAGATCGACCTTGACGGTTTCCGCGAACGCCGGTTCGCGCCGGGCAGCGACGGCCTGGGCGGCACCGACGCCAACGACCCGTTCGGCGACGTGTTCGTGGTGGTCGACGACTATGACGACCTGTACGCGAAAGACACGGTGCTGGGCGATCGCATCATCTCGCTGAGCAGCCGTGGCCCCGAATATGGGGTGCACGTGATGTGCAGCGCCGGCGGCTGGATTCACGGGCAGCGGCAAAGCCTGCTGCAAAATGCCACGGCGCGAATACAATTGCGGCTGGCCGACCCGAGTGAAAGCCAGATGGGACACTCCTCGCTCGAATCGCGGGACGCGGCCCGACGCACGTTGAACCGGCCCGGCTTCGGCCTGACCGACGGCTTGCACGAGCTGCGCGTCGGTGTGCCGGCGCTGACCGATCCCGCCACCGGCGCGGTCGTCAGCATCATCGATGTCGGCGCCCGCATCGCGGAAGTCGCCGGCGTCACCAAACACGCCACCCTGCAGCGACTGCCGCAGCGGGTGGCGCTCAAGGCGATTCTGGAGTTCGAGGCCGCACGACCGAGCGGTGATGACCTCTCGATCGCGTTTGCCATCGGAGAGCGTCACGAACTCGGGCCGGTCCCCATCAAGCTGCGCGAGAGTCCCGGACTGATGATTCTGGGACGGCAGGGTTGCGGAAAGACGTTGTCGCTGATGGCCATTGGCGAGGCGATCATGAACCGATTCAGCCCCGAGGAGGCGCAGCTGACGCTGATCGACCCCAAGACCGCCCCGCACGGCCTGCGCGATCTGCACGGGCCCGGTTACGTGCGCGCATACGCCTACGACCAGGACGAGATCGACGAGGTGATCACCACTCTGGCGCAGCAGGTGCTGCTGCCCCGGCTGCCTCCGAAAGGTCTGAGTCAGGAGCAGCTGCGCGAGCTCAAGCCGTGGGAAGGCCCGCGACACTTCGTGCTCATCGACGACATCCAGGACCTGCGACCGGACCAAAGCTACCCACCCAAACCGCCGGTGGGCGCGGCGTTGTGGAAGCTGATGGAACGTGCGCGCCAGATCGGGCTGCACGTCTTCACCACGCGCAATAGCGCGAACTGGGCGACGCTGCAAATGGATCCGTGGATGCGTTTCCAGAACTCGGCGAAAGTAGCGCAGCTCTATATGGACAACGATCCGCAGAACCGGATCAACCGAAACGTCCGGGCCCAGACACTGCCGCCGGGGCGCGGCCTGTTGGTCAGCGTCGACGGCGACGTCGAGGGCGTACTGGTCGGACTGCCATCCTCGGTCATACCGCCGCAGCACTAACCAGTTGCGGCTCGGGCGTTTTCGCGTTCGACGTGACGGCGCGACGGCGCAGCGGGCTCGGCCACCAGAACCACCGGCCGAGCAGGGCCACGATGGACGGCACGATGAAGGCTCGGACCACCAAAGTGTCCAGCAACAGCCCGACGGCAACGGTCGTGCCGATCTGGGCCACGCTGAGCACGCTGCTCGTCAACAGCGCCAGCATGGTTAGCCCGAAGACGATGCCGGCAACGGTCACCACGCCGCCGGTGCCGCCGAACGCCCGGATGATGCCGGTCTTGAGGCCCGCCACCGCTTCCTGTTTGATCCGCAACGCCAGCAACAGGTTGTAGTCCGCACCGACGGCGATCAGCGCGATGAACGCAAAGGGTGCTACGGCCCAGTGCAAGTCCCGATGCAGCAGGTGCTGCCAGATCAGCACACTGGCGCCAAGGGCGGAGGCATACGAAGTGACGACGGTCCCGACGACGACCAGGCCCGCGACCGGGCTGCGCAGCATGGCCGTCACGATCGAGAATATGAGAACCAATGCGGCGCCGGCCAATAGCGTGGCGTCGCTGGCGACGAAGTGCTGCAGATCGGCGGTCACCGGGCCCACTCCGGCCAGGTCGACCTCGGTTGGGGTCAGCGTCCCTTCCTTGGTGGCCTCCTTGATGGCGGCGCGCACCTGGCCTGCCCTCGCGGCGCCATCGGCACCCCACTCCGA
>DASTKA010000553.1:0-2707 GCA_035716165.1 Mycobacterium sp.
AGGCGATCGACTACTGCGACAAGTTTCCCCTCGACAACGTGCCCGAGGACGCATTGAACCTGCTGCACATGATCTATTCGCTGATCATGGTCGCCATGGCGGTGGAGATCATGCATCAACCCGCCCCGGTCGACGCCGCCGACGCCGTCATGATCCGCACCGGCGGACCGGTGCCCTAAGCGCTGCGCCCAAGGCCGGCGCCATACGTCCCTTCTTCCGAAAGGAGCGACCATGAGTCTGCTCACCATCACCAAACTCACCGACTCTGTCGGCGCTGAGGTCGCGGGCCTGGAGCCGGCCGCACTGGCAAGCGACGACTCGGTCGGTGCAGCGGTGCTGGATGCGTTGGAAGACAACGGAGTTCTGGTCTTTCGCGGCCTGCAACTCGAGCCGGAGGCCCAGGTCGGCTTCTGTCGTCGGCTGGGCGAGATCGACCATTCCTCCGACGGCCACCATCCGGTGGCCGGCATCTACCCGATCACGCTGGACAAGTCCAAGAACGCCTCGGCCGCCTACCTGAAGGCCACCTTCGACTGGCACATCGACGGCTGCACACCACTGGGCGACGAATGCCCGCAGAAGGCCACCGTGTTGTCGGCGGTGCAGGTCGCCGAATGGGGCGGCGAAACCGAATTCGCCAACTCGTACGCCGCCTACGACGCCCTGACCGACGAGGAGAAGGAGCGGTTCGGCGCCCTGCGGATGGTGCACTCGCTGGAGGCCTCCCAGCGCCGCGTCTACCCCGACCCGTCGCCGGAACAGGTGCAGCGCTGGCGATCTCGGCGCACCCACGAGCATCCGCTGGTGTGGACGCACCGCAGCGGCCGCAAGTCGCTGGTGCTGGGCGCCTCCGCGGATTACGTCGTCGGCATGGATCTCGATGAGGGACGCGCGCTGCTGGACGAGCTTTTACAGCGCGCAACCGTGCCCGACAAGGTGTACAGCCACAGCTGGTCGATCGGCGACACGGTCATCTGGGACAACCGGGGGGTGCTGCACCGAGCGGCCCCATACGATCCGGACTCACAACGCGAAATGCTGCGCACCACGGTGCTCGGCGACGAACCGATCCAATAGCATGACCACGGCCGACCAGCATCCGCGACGCCTGACACCGTTGCCCGCCGGCGAGTGGGACGAGAGGACCCGCACGGCGCTGGCGTCGCTTATCCCGGCCGAGCGGGCGAATCCCGTTGGCGCGGGCAATGTTTTGTCGACCATGGTCCGCCACCCAGACCTGACCGCGGCCTACCTGCCGTTCAACGCCTACCTGCTCACGCGATCGACTCTGTCGCCACGAGTGCGCGAAGTCGCGCTGCTGCGCGTGGTGCACCGCAGCAATTGCGGCTACCTGTGGTCACACCACATTCCGATCGCTCTGCGCGCCGGCCTGACCGAATCGGAGATCGACGACATCCGGTCGGGCCGCTGCGCCGACGACACCGACCAGGCGGTGATCCGGGCCGTCGATGATCTCACCGCCGACAACACGATCAGCCAGACAACCTGGGATCTACTGGGCGAGCTGTTCACCGAACAGCAATGCATGGATCTGACGTTCACCATCGGCGGATACCTCTTGCTGGCTCTGGCCGTCAACACATTCGGCGTCCAGGATGAGCACCGGTAGTGCGCCGCTAGTCCTCACCCTGCGCGTCTCTTATCAGATCTTCAGGTAGCCCTTGTCGGCGGGAATCTGTGCGGCCGTCACGAGCGAGGACGCGTCACTGGCGAGCCACAAGACGATGTCGGAGACCAGGTTTGGGTCGGCGAGTGAGTCGGTGGGCAATGCGCCGGGGGAGAAGCTGTGGATGTAGGTCTGGTTGTCGGCGAAGAGCTGCCACATCGAAGGGTCGTTGCCCATGGGGGTGTCGGTGCCGTACGGGTGGATGGAGTTCACCCGGATGCCGTAGCAGCCCAGCTCCACCGCCAGCGAGTTCGTCAGCCCGACCACACCGAACTTGCTGGCGCAGTAATGGCCGCAACCCGGTACGGCCTTGATGCCCGCGGCCGAGCTGATGCTGATGATCGAGCCGCCGTTGCCCGCCTGAATCATCGCGGGCACGGTGGCTCTGATGGTGTTCCAGACGCCGGTCAGGTTGGTGTCGAGCACGTCCTGCCATTGCTGAGCCGAAATCTCCCACAGCCGGCCCCAATTCAGCACGCCGGCGTTGGCGACGACGATGTCGAGGCGGCCGAATTGAGTGATCGCCTCGTCGACTATCCGCTGTTGCCCCGCGGCGTCGCGGACATCGATCTGCGCCGCAAGCATTTTGCGGCCTTCGTTTTCCACCAGGCTTGTCGTTTCCGCCAGGTCCTCCGGCGTCGAGGCGGGATAGCCGTTGTTCGCCGCCACCGGGCCGCACGCGTCGATGGCCACAATGTCGGCCCCGGCTCGCGCCAGCCGCACGCAATGCGAGCGCCCCTGCCCACGCGCGGCACCGGTGACGAATGCGACCCGACCGGCCAGGGGTTTGTCGTTGTCGCTCATGCGGTCTGGACCTTTCGTGGTGGCGGCAGCGGGCGGGCACGCACCAATGTCGGCCACCAGAACCAGGGTCCCATGATCCGCAGGATGCACGGCACGACGAACGAACGCACGATCAGCGTGTCGAGCAACAGGCCGATGCACACGGTCGAACCCACCGGACCTACGGTTCTGAGTTGGCTGCTCAGCATCGCGAGCATGGTGAACGCGAACACCAGA
>DASTKA010000554.1:0-2722 GCA_035716165.1 Mycobacterium sp.
GGGACCGTAGAAGACCGCGGCGCGTTCGTCATCTTCGGAAATCGGATATCTCCGTTCGGTAACGGGCCGATCACGCCCCGGCAGCGAGTCGATTTACGCTGGTCATTGCGGACTTTTCGTCACCAGCCGTGCACTGGATCAGTCGAACGAATGGTGAGCCGAATCACCTGTGTTTTGTGAGCTGGCGCACGCTTATTCTGTTGTGTCCTGCCGATTCGCCAGCGCTTCAATGGATCCGAATCAGCACCGACAAGCCGGCGCAGAATACCGAAAGCTGCTCTTGCTGCAAGATTCCCGGACGAAGCGGCTGATGAATAGCGCTTATCAGCGTGATTCCCCGTACGCAGCAGTGTATTTCGAGTACAAGCTCGCGCAGGCGCCCACGCTGACCGGCCGGTGCCAGGCGTTGTGATTAAATCCTTTGCCCACCAACATATTTCAATCACGTTGTTTCGCAATATATTTCGGTAACTAGACAAGCGGCCGACACATATCAATCTGAATGGGACGGCACCGCAATGCGATCCCGCTGAAATGGCCACCGGCCCGTCAGCCGAGACCCGGATAGGTTGATTCGTCGCAACCCACAGACATGCGGGCAGGCTCTAAATCTGTTAATTTTCAACAGATTACGAGCTAAGAGGCTACGACAGACGGCAGCCGGGTACCGGACGGCCGGGTCAGCCCCGGGACTGCGCCAGTGCGAGCAGGTCGCTCTCCGTGTTCACGTTGGCCAGAAAGCGCGATTCCGGCAGCACGAGCTGCTGGGCGTCGGAGGCGTCGATCAAGGCGCGCATGGAGCGTGCGCCGGCGGCGACCAGGCCGCTGATCCGCTCTGCAAGATCGGTGCGGTACACCGCGGCGAGGTAGTGGCTGCGGCCGTCCCACGGCAGCACGATTTCGGCGTTGGTCTCGGTGGCCAGACGCACCAGGTCATCGATCAATTCCGCGGACAGCATCGGCATGTCGACGGCGCAGACGAAGGCATATCGGGCGCCCGCCTCGGCGGCCGCGCGCAGCCCCCGTCCGGTAGCCGGCAACGGCCCCTGGCCACGCACGTCGTCGCGGACGACTTTCGCCTGCACGGCCGGCAACGGTTGCCCTTGCGCGGCCATGACGAAAACCGGCGTGCAGCGCTGCGCGAGAACCCCGGCGACGTGCTCGAGAAGCGTGGCTGCGCCGCCCGGGCCCGGCAGGGTGGCCTTGTCACGGCCCATGCGCCGCGATTCACCGCCGGCAAGCACTATCCCTGCTAGCGACACGGCCTGTTCCACTGTGTCGGGTGTCTGGTCGCCCACGTCAGTCGACGGCCCAGGTGTCGCGACCGCGCAACAGCGATTGCAGCGCGGCGGAATCGAACGGCTTCGAAGCCTGGGCGGTGCGGACCTGAGAGCGTGCCGCGTCGTCGTACGTGGGCCGACTGATGCTGCGGAAGATGCCCAGCACGGTGTGGTCGAGGTTTTGATCCGACAGCCGGGACAACGCAAACGCGTAGGCCGAATCGTCGGCGTACGCGTCGTGCACGACGATCTCGTCGACGCTCACGTCGGCGGTCTTGGCCACCTCCAGGCTGAAGCCCGACTTCACCACGCAGTATTCGCCGTTGGCGCCGAACACAATCGGCTCGCCGTGGTGGACGTTGACCACCCGCTCCTCGGCGCCCTCCTTGCGCAGCGCGTCGAAGGACCCGTCGTTGAAGATCGGGCAGTCCTGCAGGATTTCGACGACGGCGGCGCCCCGGTGCTCGGCGGCGGCGCGCAGCACCTCGGTCAGCCCGGTCCGGTCGGAGTCCAGCGCGCGGCCGACGAAGGTCGCCTCGGCGCCCAGCGCCAGCGACACCGGGTTGAACGGCTGATCGAGCGACCCCATCGGGGTCGACTTAGTGACCTTGCCGACCTCCGACGTCGGCGAGTACTGGCCTTTAGTCAGACCGTAGATCCGGTTGTTGAACAGCAGGATGGTGATGTTGACGTTGCGGCGCAGCGCGTGGATCAGGTGGTTGCCGCCGATCGACAACGCGTCGCCGTCGCCGGTGACGACCCACACCGAGAGGTCTTCGCGGGCCAGCGCCAGACCGGTCGCGATGGCCGGCGCCCTGCCGTGGATCGAGTGGAAGCCGTAAGTCTCGAGGTAGTACGGGAAGCGGCTCGAGCAGCCGATGCCGCTGATGAACACGATGTTCTCGCGGCGCAGCCCGAGGTCGGGCAGGAAGTTGCGGATGGTGTTGAGGATGACGTAGTCGCCGCAACCCGGGCACCAACGCACCTCCTGGTCGCTGGTGAAATCCTTGGACTTCTGCGGCTGGTCCGTCCTGGGGACCCCGTCATTTTTGGTCAGCCTCGGGGTTACCCCGAGATCCGTGCCAATCAGGTCGGTCATTCGCTAGCCCCCGCTCCAACCGTTGCTGCCGCCATTCTGGCGACCATCTTCTTGTCTTGCTCGATCTCGGCCAAGGTGCCGCTCAGCGCCGCGCGGATGAGACGCCCGATCTCGTCGGCCAGGAACGCGACACCCTGAACCTTGGTGACGGATTGCACGTCGACGAGGTACTTGCCGCGCAGGATGAGCGCCAGCTGGCCCAGGTTCATCTCCGGGCACACGACCATCGGGTAGCGCCGCAGCACGTCGCCCAGGTTCGGCGGGAACGGGCTGAGGTGGCGCAGGTGGGCGTGGGCGACCTTGATGCCCTTGCGCCGCGCGCGCCGGCAAGCTTCGCCGATCG
>DASTKA010000555.1:0-3899 GCA_035716165.1 Mycobacterium sp.
CCGCGCGGGTGGCGCTCTCGGACCAATCGACCTGCGTCAGTCCCGTCCACGTAATCCATTGAGATCCAGAGCCGGCCGTTGAACTCACCACGGTCCAGAACACCGACAATGTGTGGGTGCCACAGCGTCGCTGCCAATTCCGCTTCGCGATTGAACCTCGCGCGAAACTCCTCGTCGGTCGTCGCGGGCAGTGACAAGACCTTCAGCGCATCGTGACGAGGCAGACGGGGATGCTGGGCGAGGTAGACCTCGCCCATGCCACCGGTGCCGAGCAAGCGCTCGATCACATAGCCAGCGAAGACCTCGCCGTTGTTGAACGGCATGCCCGAAAGCCTACAAACCGGCACGGCCGCCGAGCGAATTCCGCCGACGACCGGGGGTTCCGGGTCAGTCGGAGGGGGGTTTGGCGCGCTCGCCGAGGCGGGTGCGCAGGTCCTCCTCGAAGGCGACGACCTCGGGGCTGAGCTTCTCGGCTCGTAGCCGCTCCAGGTTCGGGTATCCCGCGTCACGCTCGGCGTCCCATTCGTCGGCGAACCTGCCCGACTCGATCTCGCTCAGGACCTGACGCATAGCCGCGGCGACGTCGAGGCCGGCGTAGCGATCCGCCCGCGACATTTGGCCGTACTGGCTGGCCGGCGAGTGGTAGCGCATCTGGCCGGCGTAGCCCTCCAGGCGCAGCAGCCGGTAGCTGCGCTCGACCTCGCCCGAGAGAAAGAGCTCGGTCATGATCGCCTCGAGGGGGATGCCGGCCCCTGCCATCACCTCGACGAAGCTCATTGAGACCCGCGCCATGGCCGGGGCGAGCACCTGCTCCACCGCAAGATCGAGGACAGCCTCCTGGCGCGGCGTCATCTCGATGGCACCTTGGCGCAGGCCGCCTACTGCCTGTGCGACGGCGAGGGTGCGGGCCAACGCGGTCCCGGTTTTGTCCCTGTGGATACCAAGCGCGGTGATGAACCCGACGCCCTCCAGGTAGCACTCACGCACCTCGGGGCCCAGCATCCGGGGGGCGAGCAGGCCGACGTCGCAGTCGGGGTCGATCCGGTCGAAGCCCAGCGCGTATCCCGACGCCAGCAGCCACAGCGCATCGGGCTTGGGCGTGATCGGCAATTCCGGGACGACGTCGTCGGGCACGAGGGTGCAGATCACGTCGCATTCGCCGGCCGTCGCAATGTCGTGAGCCGCGAAGCCCTCGGTCTTGGCCTGCTCCCGGGAGGCATCAGCCCGGGTGAAGACCTCCACCGCAACGCCCGAGTCACGCAGGTTGAGCGCCCACGACCGGCCTTGGTTGCCGTAGCCGACGACGGCAACCCTTTGCCCGCGCAGCACGGAGGGGTCGGCATCGGGCTCGTAGTAGATCTTGGTCATCGGAAACCCCTCTGCGCTCTGCCCTAAGCTGCGCGTTTTGCGCGTGCGCGGCCGAACACCATCGAGTCCTCGATGCGGTCGAAGCGCCGGCCGAGTGCATCACTCAAAAAGTTGTGGCTGACCTTCCACGGCCTGCGCGTGCCGGATTTGGGGTGCACACTTCGACCACGTTTCACATAGCCTGATTCGAGGTGGAACGTTGGCTGCTCAGGCATCTCCGTTTCGCCCAAATGTGGGTACGCGTGGGTGTAACCGCGAGAGTTCATGTACTCCAACAGTTTTGCGACAGACCGTGCGGTCAGGTCGGCACCCAGCGTCCACGATGCGTTGATGTAGCCGAAGCTCCAGGCCATATTCGGGACGTCCTCGAACATGTGTCGCCTGTACAGGAAGTGCTCGTGGGGGTTGATCTCTTCGCCGTCGACGCGAACGGTGATGCCGCCTAGCGCCTGGAGTTGCAGCCCGGTCGCCGTGATAACCACGTCAGCGTCGATGTGCCGACCGGACTTCAGCGCGATACCGGTGGCGTCCATGTGATCGATGTGGTCGGTCACCATTTCGACGCTGCCGTCACTGATCGCCTTGTAAAGGTCGGCCTCCACGATGAAGCACAGGCGCTGATCCCACGGGTTGTATGGCGGCGTGAAGTGGGTGTCGATCGGATAGTCCTCGGGCAGATTGCGTTCCGCGATGCGACGCAGCAGCCGTTTGCTGAACTCTGGTGCCTTCCGTGCGACAACCCACATGAGTTGCGCGACGAATGCGTTGCGCCACCGAACGATCCAATGAGCAAGCCGCAGCGGCAACGCTTTTCGCAGCGCATTGGCCGTGGGTTCCTCCCTGACCGCGGAGATCATGTAGGACGGTGTGCGCTGCAGCATCGTCAGGTGCGCCGCCTTGTCCGCCAACGCCGGGATCAGACTGACCGCCGTCGCGCCGCTGCCGATGACCACAATCCGCTTTCCTGCGTAGTCGAATGACTCTGGCCAGTGTTGCGGATGTATCACCTTCCCGGTGAAGTCCTCGATCCCCGGGAACGCCGGATGGTAGGGATCGTCATAGTCGTAATAGCCGGTCGCAAAGAACAGGAATCGGCATCGGTAGGTCTTGTCGTCGCCGTGCTGCCGGGTATGAACCGTCCAGGTGTCGGTGTCGGAGTTCCAGTCGGCGGACCTCACGTAGGTGTCGAGCCGAATGTGCTCGGAGATGTGATGCTTGTGCGCCGTGTCGTCCAGATACTGCCAAATGTGGTCACCGTCGGCGATCATCTCGGGCCGCGTCCACGGCTCCCACGGAAAGCACAGCGTGTAGATATCGCTGTCGGAACGCACGCCGGGATAGCGGAACAGGTCCCACGTCCCGCCAAGTCGCGCGCGCCGTTCGAGTACCGCGTAGCTCAGCTGTGGGTTGCGTTCGCGTATGCGGTAGGCGGCGCCGATGCCCGAAATCCCGGCGCCGACGATCAGCACGTCGAAGTACTCGGCAACTTGCGCGCCCATGACACCACGGTAGGCGCGGTCCGCGTCGGCGACCAGGGCCGGGCGCTGGCGACCTGATGGCTGAGCTGTGGCCATCGTCCTCTCGGACGAGTGGCCGACCGCGATTCGGGTATAGCTGGTGAGGGCTCAGCATTTCGTACAGACATATGTAGGAGGCGAAGTGACCGGACCCGAGAATTTCGACTTCTTCACCGACGAGTCGCTCGTGAAGGACCCCTACGACTACTACGACGCGATCCGTCGTTGCCCGGTATGGCGTGAGCCGGAGCATGGTGTGGTGATGGTGTCGGGGTATGACGAGGCCGTCGCGGTGCAACGCGACGCCGACCAGAACTTCTCGGTATGCAATTTCGTCAGCGGTCCGTGGTCGGGGATGCCGCTTGAATCCGACAGCGACGACGTCTCGGATCTGATTGAACGGCACCGCCACCGCGTTACGTTCAGCGACTACTTCATATCGTTCGATCCTCCGAAGCACACCGCGCACCGCTCGTTGTTGAGCCGGTTGTTTACTCCTCGGCAGCTCAAGAACAGCGAGGACTTCCTGTGGCGTCTTGCCGACGAGCAACTCAGCCGCTTCGTCGGGGAGGGCAAGTGCGAGATGGTCCTCGACTACAACTTTCCGTTCACACTTGACGCGATCACCGACCTGTTGGACGTGCCTGAGGCCGACCGCGAGCGATTCCGCCGCGCTGCGGTAGCCAGCAGGCTCGAGGGCGACCGGAGCGGCTTCGTTGGCGTGAAAGAGGAGTGGTTCGTCGAGTACATCGAGGACCGGCGGCGCGAGCCGCGCGACGACGTCCTCACCGAGCTTGCGCTGGCAAAGTTTCCCGACGGCACGACACCCGCTGCGATCGACGTCGCCCGCGTTGCCACTTTCATGTTCGCCGCCGGTCATGGCACGACGATCGACCTGCTGAGTCTCGCGATGCTGACGCTGGCGGAGCGACCGGATTTGCAAGAGCAGCTGCGCGCGGACCACTCAAAGATTCCCGCGTTCATTGAGGAGATGCTGCGCTTCGAGAGCCCGAT
>DASTKA010000556.1:0-2920 GCA_035716165.1 Mycobacterium sp.
GCCCTCGTTCGACGGCATCGCCGCGGTCGCCCACGTCGAGACGTCGCCGACACAAACCCTGGATGCGACGTACTTCGACACGCCCATACATGATTTGGCGCGCAACAAGATAACGCTGCGCCGCCGCACCGGCGGCTCCGATGCGGGCTGGCACCTGAAGCTGCCGACCGGTCCCGACGCCCGAACCGAAGTCCGCCTACCCCTGGACGCAGCGGCCGGAACCGACTCCGTGCCCAACGAGTTGACGGACGTGGTGCTGGCGATCGTCCGCGACCGCCCGCTGCAGCCCGTCGCACGGATCACCACCCGGCGCGAGAGCCAGGTGCTGTACGACGCCGCGCGCACCCCGCTGGCCGAGTTCAGCAACGACCATGTCACCGCGTGGTCGACGCGGGGATCCGAGGACACCGAGTCGGCACCGACCGAACAGCAATGGCGTGAGTGGGAGTTGGAACTCCTCGAAGCCAGTGGCCTCGCCAACGGGACAGCCGGCGTCGAGTTGCTGAACCGGTTGAGCAACCGGCTGCTGGACGCCGGCGCGGCACCGGCGGGCCACGGCTCCAAGCTGGCACGGGTGCTCGGCACGGCACCGCTAAACGGCGCTGCGCCGCCCGAGGATCCGCTGCAACGCGCGATCGCCGAGCAAGTTCGCGAACTCGTGGTGTGGGATCGCGCTGTGCGCGCGGACGCCTACGACGCCATTCACCAGATGCGGGTGACCACCCGCAAGCTGCGCAGCCTGCTCCGGGATTACCAGGAGTCGTTCGGGCTGGCCGAGCAGGGGTGGGTCCTGGACGAGTTGCGCGAACTCGCCGGAATCCTGGGCGTGGCGCGCGACGCCGAAGTGCTCGCCGAGCGATACGAACGCGACTTGGACGGGCTCGCACCGGAATTGGTGCGCGGACCGGTGCGAGAACGCCTGGTCGGGGGCGCCCGCCGGCGCTACCAGACCGGGCTGCGCCGCTCATTGATCGCCATGCGTTCCCAGCGATACTTCCGCCTGCTCGACTCCCTGGACCTGATAGCGGCCGAAACCCCAGGCGCCGCCACGGCCGAGGAATCGGCGCCGGTGACCATCGATGCCGCCTACAAGAAGGTACGTAAGGCGAAGAAGGCCGCCGCCCAGGTCGACCGCGAACACCCCGGCGACCAACACCTACGCGACGAGGCGATCCATCGGATCCGCAAGCGCGCCAAGCGACTTCGCTACACCGCGTCGGCCACCGGCGCGGCCGGGGTGTCCGAACAGGCCAAGGCGGTCCAGTCGCTGCTCGGCGATCATCAGGACAGCGTCGTCAGCCGCGAGCACCTGCGGCAGGAGGCCGAAGCCGCGCACGCCGCCGGCGAGGACACCTTCACCTACGGGCTGCTGTACCAGCGGGAGGCCGACCTGGCCGAACGCTGCCGCGACGAACTCGACGACACGTTGCGCAAACTCGCCAAAGCGGTTCGCAAGGCCGGGCATTAGTAGGCGGGAGCGGGTGAGTCGCCGACGTCGCCGTCAGCTAGGGTTTGATGCACCGCTGGAATGAACACAGTTAGCTGACCAGGTGAATCTTCGCGGTTTTCAATGTGGGCAGTCGCGTAGGCGCATACGCTCTCAATCGACGAATCGGGCTTGCGGCAGACACGAACGTCACCTAGGGGGACAACAGGTGGGACGCGAGAATCGGTCCTTGGGCAGGGCGGTGCAGCCGCTGTACCGAGACCACGGACCCGGAATTCTGACGGGTTAGCCGTGGACTTCTGGGCTCCTCCCGAGGTCACCTCGGCGCTGATTCATTCAGGGCCGGGGCCCGGCTCGTTGCTCACAGCCGCCAACGCCTGGCGGGAGCTGGCGATCGAGCTGGGGCAGACGGCCGCCAACTACGCCGCCATCGTGGCCGCCATTCCCTGGCAGGGACCATCGGCGACGGCGATGACCGCATCCACGCTGCCCTACGTCGCCTGGATGCACACCACCTCTCTGCAGGCCACTCACATGTCGGTGGCGGCTGACACCATGGCCAGCGCGTTTGCCGTCACCCAGGCGGCCGTGGTGCATCCCAGCGTGGTCGCCGCCAACCGCGCACTGCTGGCTCAACTGATCGCGACAAACGTCTTCGGCCAGAACTTCCCCGCCATCGCCGCCACCGAGGCGCAATACCTGCAGATGTGGGCGGCCAATACGACGGCCCTGCTCGGCTATCAAGCCACCAGCCTGCAAACCATGGCGATGCCGACGTTCACGCCCCCAGCCCCGACGACCACACAGACCGCACCTGCGGTTCAGACGGCCGCGGTGGCCAGGGCCGCAGCCACGCCGGCCGCCACGCGTGCAGCCGCCCCTCTTGCGCCGGCAGCCGCCCCCGCCGCGCCGGCTGCCGATCCCCCCGCCATCACCCTGCCTACGGATCCGTTTTTCACCAATCCCACCATCGGGTTCTTTCTTGGTCAGGAAGCCAGCGTTATCCAGAGCGGCTTCCCGTTCAACATGGCCAGCGTTTTCCTGGGAGGTCACGATTTCTTCCCCGGTCAAATGCCGGACGTCCTGGCCCCCACCCCCCGCAACCTGGCTATCGCCTACAACCTCACCGGCCCCGAGGCGGTGGGCGGGGCTCCCAACCTCTCCGCTCCCGCGGCGGCCGCCGGAGAGACCGGTGCGGTGGAAAGTTCCGTCACCGCTTCGCTGGGCGGCGGAATGTACGTCGGCAACCTCGTGGTCCCGCCTTCGGCCGTCACCTCCCCGATCCAGCTGGCCGCCGCCCAGGCGCCGTTGGTGGCAACCACAGCCGAGGGCACGCCACTGATGCCGATGTTCGTCCCGCCGATGCCACCGGGCGCACGTAAAGCCCAGCGGGACAAGCCCGACGAGAAGGGCTATGGTCCGCCGATCCCGGGCACGGTCATGCGGCCGCCTCCGTCAGGCGGATGAGCGTCG
>DASTKA010000557.1:0-8451 GCA_035716165.1 Mycobacterium sp.
CGCGCCAGCCGCTCGGTCAAGAAGTCGTCCAACTCCTCGAGCCGTAAATTGTCGCCGGCGACAGCGGCGACCGCGATGGGCACCTCACCCCACTTGTGGTGGGCCCGGCCGATTACGGCGACCTCGACGATGCTGGGGTGGCTGGCGAGGACGTTTTCCACCTCGGCGCAATAGATGTTCTCTCCACCGGAGATGATCATGTCCTTCTTGCGGTCCACCACCCACACGTAGCCGTCGGAGTCCATGCGGACGAGGTCGCCGGAGTGAAACCAGCCGCCCGCGAACGCTTCCGCCGTGGCCTCCGGATTGTTCCAGTAGCCGCTCATCAAAGTTGGTGCGCGGTACACGATTTCGCCCACCTCACCGATGGGAACGTCGTTCATGTTTTCGTCGACGACGCGGGCGGCCACGGTGGGGATCACCTTGCCGACCGAGCCACGTTTACGAATGGCGTCCTCGCCCAGCAACATGCACGTGACGGGCGACATCTCCGTCTGGCCGAACGCCGCGAGTATCTGGGTGCCGGGGAACCTCGCCGACATCTCGCGCAGCAGCGCGTCGGGAGCCGGTGCGGCGCCCCACGAGATCACCCGCAATTTCAGGTCACGCGGGCGGGCCTGTTGTTCGGCGCAGACCGCCTGCCACTGGGCGGGGACCAAGAAGATTCCGGTGACCTTCTCGGCGGCAAGCACGTCGAGCAGTTGCCCGGGCTCGAACGCACCCAGCGGGTAGATCACCGTCGGGATGCCGAGCAGCACCCCGGTCAGCATGTTGCCGATGCCGGCGATGTGGAAGAACGGCACGCCGACGAATCCGACGTCATTGTTGATGTCGGCGCCGTTGGTGTACAGCCCGGTCATGGTCTGCCCGGTCAGATTCGCGTGGGTCAGCACGGCCCCCTTGGGCCGGCCGGTGGTGCCCGAGGTGTACATGATCAACGCCGGCGAGTCGTTCGGGATGTCGACGGGCCGGTGCTCTTGCCCGGGCTCGCCGATCAGGTCTTCGTAGCCGAGCACGCTGTCGTCGGTCGAGCCGCCGGCCACCACGATGGTGCTCAGCAACGACTCGATGTCGCGAACCCCGGTGGCCACCGGGGCCAGCACCGGTTCGGTGATGACCACGCGCGCTTCGCAATCCTGGACCAGGAACGCGATTTCGGCCGGGGTGAGCCGGAAGTTGAGCGGAACCGCAATGGCGCCGAGCATGTTGACGGCCAGTACCGATTCGACGAACTCGGTGCGGTTGAGCATCAGGATCATGACCCGGTCGCCGAAGCCCACGCCCCGGCGGCTCAACGCATCGGCCAGCGCCGTCACCCGGGCGCGCAGGTCACCCCACGTCAGCGTTTTGCCCAGGAACCTCAGCGCCGTCGCCTCCGGTTGCATCAGCGCGTGCCGCTCGAGCTGGTTCACCCAGTTCTGACGCCGGGCCAGGTAGGGCTGCTCGTTCGCCTGTGTCGGATGGTTCGCCAATTGCGCGGTCAAACCCTGCACTTCCCTTCACTCGCGCACCGCTTGCGCCAGGTTGATATTTGATAAAACTTAGTGTTGTGTGGGTCACACTATGGCGTCGACGGTCTACTGACAAGACCCCCGTTAACGCCCGTCAAAACTTAAACCCCGCCCCGCCAAGCCCACGAAAGCCCTGGCAGCCCCCGTGAACGCACCGATGTCAATGCAGCCGAGGAGTCGGCGGCCGTTGCGCCGGGCGCAGTTGTCCGATGAGGTGGCGGGCCACCTGCGGGCGGCGATCATGTCCGGCGGACTGCGGCCGGGGACGTTCATCCGTCTGGACGAGACCGCGGCCGAGCTCGGAGTGAGTGTCACGCCGGTGCGTGAGGCCCTGCTCAAGCTGCGTGGCGAGGGCATGGTGCAGCTCGAACCGCACCGCGGCCACGTCGTGCTGCCGCTGACCCGGCAGGACATCGACGACATCTTCTGGCTGCAGGCCACGATCGCCCGCGAGCTGGCGGGTGCGGCCACCGTCAACATCACCGACGCCCAGATCGACGAGCTGGACCGGATCAACGATTCGCTCGCCGCGGCCGTCGGGTCCGGCGACGCCGAAACCATCGCGGGCATCGAGTTCGCCTTCCACCGCGTCTTCAACCAGGCGAGCGGCAGGATCAAACTGGCCTGGTTCCTGCTCAACGCCGCGCGCTACATGCCGGTGCTGGTCTACGCCGCCGACCGTCATTGGGGAGATGCGGCCGTGGACAACCATCGCCAGCTGATCGAGGCGCTGCGTCGGCGCGACGCCGCCGCGGTGATCGAGCACACCGTGTGGCAGTTCACCGACGCGGCGACCCGGCTGACCGAGATGCGCGACCGCATCGGAATCTTCGACTAGCTCGACGCCAGCTGCTCGGCGCGCTGCTTGAGGCTTTCAGCCAGGTGGTCGAGGACGTTGTTGAGCAGCTGCTTGACCATGGGCGCCGGAACCGGCATCGACGTTTCCACGTCCAGGTCGACCGTCAGCAGGCTCGAAGCGCCCATCGGCACCACGGAAAACAACTGCTCCTGCTTGGTGAACAGGTCGCCCTGCTGCAGGACGGTCTGGATCTGGTTCTCGCCGGGGTAGTACACGGCCTGGATGAACATGCTCTGCATGCCTTGGTAATCGGTGTCGAGCCGCAGCTGGCTGGGGCGCCCGTCGTCGTAGCGGGCCAGCACCCACAATCCCTTGATCTCCTCGTTCCACTGCGGGTAGGCCTCGAAGTCGGCGACGATCTTCATGATCAATGCGGCGTCGGCGTCCACCTCGACGGTCTTGCTCATGACTGGCATCCGCGAAGCATAGCCGGGCCGGCGATGCGCCCGAGCGGTGCCGCGTTCGACGGCGAAAGCCTTGGTGCCAGGGGCTTATTGGCCTATGACGGCCGTCGACAGCAGCGCGCGAACGGCGTCGGGAATCGGGACCGACTTGCGGGTGACCCGGTCGACGTAGACGTGCACCCAGTGACCCAGCGCGGTGATCGGCCGCGGGGTGGTCTTCGCGGGCTCGTTCTCGCGAAACACCCCCAGCCGGTAGGTGACGCTGCTGCGGCCCAGCCGCGTGACGGCCAGGCCCACCGCGAGGTTCTGGGGGAATTGCAGTTCGGAGAAGTAGCGGCAGCCCGATTCGGCGACGATGCCCAGCGAAGGCGTGGTGATCGGGTCCAGCCCGGTACTGGTGTTGATCCAGGCGTTGATCGCGGTGTCGAACAACTGGTAGTACACGGCGTTGTTGAGGTGGCCGAACATGTCGTTGTCGGCCCACCGGGTTCCGACCGGCCACAACACCGGGAAGTCGTTGCTGGTCAGCCCGTCGGGTGCGGGGGGAACTACAGAAGCCGACGCCATGGTTGTATTCCAGCATGTCTGGAATACGGGGCGCGGTACTGGAGCACATCGGGTCACCTCGGCCCTATGCGCGGTCGCGGCCCATCGCCATCAGCGACCTCGACCTCGCGCCCCCGGGCCGCGACGAAGTCCTGGTCCGGGTCGAGGCGGCCGGCATCTGCCACTCGGACCTGTCGGTGGTCGACGGCAACCGGGTGCGCCCGGTGCCGATGCTGCTCGGCCATGAGGCCGCCGGGATCGTCGAACGGGTCGGCGAGGGCGTTGACGACTTGGCCGTGGGCCAGCGGGTGGTGCTGGTCTTCTTGCCGCGCTGCGGTCATTGCGTGGCGTGCGCGACCGAGGGCCTGACGCCGTGCGAACCGGGCAGCGCGGCGAACGGCGCCGGCACCTTGCTCGGCGGCGACATTCGGCTCAGTCGGGCCGGCCACCCCGTCTATCACCACCTCGGCGTCTCAGGCTTCGCGACGCACGCGGTCGTGAATCGGGCCAGCGCGGTCCCGGTGCCGCCCGACGTGCCGCCCGATGTCGCCGCGCTGCTGGGCTGCGCGGTGCTCACCGGGGGTGGCGCGGTGCTCAACGTGGGGCATCCGCGGCCGGCCCAGACGGTCGCGGTCGTCGGACTGGGAGGTGTCGGGATGGCGGCGTTGCTCACCGCGCTGACGTACGACGACGTCCGCGTGGTCGCCGTCGACCAGTTGCCGGAGAAGTTGGCCGCCGCCCGCCGCCTGGGCGCCCACGAGGCCTACACGCCGGAGCAGGCCGTCGACGCCGGGGTGAAGGCCGCGGTGGTGGTCGAGGCCGTCGGCCATCCCGCCGCGCTGGAGACCTCGATCGGTTTGACCGCGCCCGGCGGACGCACCATCACCGTCGGCCTGCCACCGCCGTCCGCACGGATCAGCGTGTCTCCATTGGGTTTTGTGGCCGAGGGCCGATCGTTGATCGGCAGTTACCTCGGCTCGGCGGTGCCCAGCCGGGACATCCCCCGGTTTGTCGAGCTGTGGCGGTCGGGCCGGTTGCCGGTGGAATCGCTGGTGTCGTCGACGATTTCGCTGGAGGACATCAACGAGGCGATGGACAACCTGGCCGACGGCACCGCCGTGCGGCAGCTGATCAGATTCGACGGTTAGTCGCCGTGCAACGCGCCGGCCAGGGCGTGGCCTTGCAGCGCGAATAATCGTTGTGCGCCCGACCAGTCGGGCAGCAGCGAGTCGAAGCCGTGACAGGTTCGCGCGAAGACGTGCAGCTCGGCCGAGACTCCGGCGCACAATAGCAGCAGCGCGTAGTCGACCGCCTCGTCGCGGAACGGATCGATCTCGGCGCAGGTGATGAAAGCCGTTGGCAGTCCGTCGAATTCGGCTCGCCGTGCGGGCACAGCGTCTGCCGACGCGCTGGCCGGGCCCAGGTAGTGGCGCCACATCAGATCGGCTGCCTCGCCGTCGAACGCCGGACTGGTGCGAAACTCCGCCTTCGATCCGGTGACCCGGTCGTCGAGCACCGGCTGGTGCAGCAACTGAAACGCCACCGGGGGCAGCGACCCGTCGGCGGCCCGCTGCGCCAGGCATGCGGCCAGGGTGGCGCCGGCGCTGCTGCCGGCGACGGCCAGGCGCCCCGGATCGACTCCGAGTTTCGCCGCGTCCGCCGCCACCCACCGCAGCACGGCGCTGGCGTCCTGGAGCGCGGCCGGGAAGGGGTGTTCGGGGGCGAGCCGGTAGTCCACCGACACCACGGTGCAGCGCCCGCGGCGCGCGAGCTCCACGCACTGGCGGTGATCGGTGTCGAGGTTGCCCAGCGCGAAACCGCCGGCGTGGCAGTACACCACGCCGGGCGCCCTATCCGCGGGCTCGCCGCGATAGATGCGCACTTTGACGTCACCGGATTCGGTCGGCACGCGGTCCTCAACGATCCGGACCCCGTGCGTATCGGTCTGTTCGGCCGCCAGACGCCGGCGCTCGTTGAACGGTTCGCGGACGAGTTCGATTGCGGCCCGGGAAAAGTCGGTCCGCGTTGTCGCGACATCACGCAGCGCGGGGTCAAGGCGATCGGCCCCGTCCAGTTCTGTCATCGGGCCGCCCGTCCGGGCACGGTGACCGCCTCGGGCGCGGAGGCGGCGGGGGCCTCCAAGTGAAAATCGGCCGGCCGGAACCTGCGCGTCATGCTCCAGAAGGTCCTCGCGCTGCGGGGCCACTGGGTGACCACTCGCCCGTTGGGCGCGCGGAAGTAGTTGCTGCACTGGGTGGTCCAGACGGTGCCCGCCATCCACCGATCGATCTTGGCGACGAAGTCGGCCAGCGCGGTGGGCCGCACCGCGACGTAACGTTTGCCCCTGCGTCGCAAGAACTTCAGCGCCCGCACGATGTAGCGGGCCTGTGCCTCGAGGATGAAGATGACGCTGTTGGAGCCGACGTTGGTGTTCGGTCCGTACAACATGAAGAAGTTGGGGAATCCCGGCACGGCCATGCCGAGGTAGGCATGCGCCCCGTCTCGCCATACCTCCCGCAGGGTCAATCCCTGTTCGCCGGACACGTCCAGCTCCGCGAGATAGTCGGCGGCGGCGTAACCGGTGGCGCAGACCACCAGGTCCACCTCGCGTTCGGTCCCGTCTTCGGTTACCAGGGATCGGGTCCGCAGGGCACGCGCCGGGCTGGTCACCACCTCGACGTTGGGCCGGGTCAGCGCGGCCAGATAGTCGGAGGAGAACACCAGCCGCTTACAGCCCATCGGGTGCTGCGGGGTGAGCTTGCGGCGCAAATCCTCGTCGTCGACGGTCTTCTCGAGCAATCCGAGCGCGATGGCCCTGAATTGATCGGTCTTTTCGCTACCGTGCTCGATCACCGCGATGTTGGATTCGCTGCGCAGCCACAGCCGAGTGCGGTAGAGCTTCTTGGCGAACGGGACGTGCGTGAAGAGCCAGCGTTCCCGCGGCGTGTAGTGCCGGTCCGGCTTGGGCAGGATCCAGGTCGGCGATCGTTGCACCGAGTACACCTTGTCGGCGACCTCGGCCAGCTCGGGGATCAGCTGGGAGGCCGTCGAACCGGTGCCCAGCACGGCGATCCGCCTGCCTTCCAGCGGTATCGAGTGGTCCCAGCGTGACGAGTGCATGACGGTTCCGGTGAACGGCTCTTCTTCGATGAGGTCGGGAAGCAGCGGCCGGGTGAACAGCCCGACCGCCGACACGACCACGTTGAAGTGGTGCCGCTCGCCGGACGCGGTGGTCAGGCGCCACAGCTGGCAGTCCGAATCCCAGTGCGCCGCCTTGATTTCGGTGCGCAACCGCAGGTGTGGCCGCAGACCGTACTTGTCGGCGCAGCGCTGGAAGTAGTCCAGGATCTCGGGCTGCGGTGACCACAGCCGTGACCAGTCGGCGTTCAGATCGAACGAGTAGGAGTAGAGGTGCGATTTGACGTCGCACGCCAGCCCCGGATAGGTGTTGATCCTCCAGGTCCCCCCGACACCGTCTTCCCGGTCGAAGATGGTGAAGTTGTCAAACCCGGCCCGCAACAGCATGATTCCCAGCGCCAGGCCGCCCGGGCCGGCGCCGATGATGCCGACGTTCATCGGATCTGCAGGCATTGCCCACCGTCGATGACGAGTTCGGAGCCGGTGATGAACGACGCCTCCTCGGAGACCAGGAAGGCCACGGCGTCGGCGACCTCACCGGCCTCGCCGATCCGCCCGAACATCGATGCCTCGGCGAGCCGCGCCTGGGTGACCTCGTCGAGCATCGACGTGGCGATCGGCCCGGGGAAGACGGCGTTGACCCGGATGCCCGAGGGCGCGAGTTCGGCCGCGACGGTCTGGGTCAGGCCGCGCAGCGCCCACTTCGACGACCCGTAGGCGGAGTGCTGCGGAAAGGGACGCAGCGCGCCGGTGCTGCAGATGTTGACGATTGACGCGTTCGGCGCGTCCCGCAAGTGTCCGAGTGCCGCGCGCATTCCAAGGAATGGGCCGAAACAGTTGACTCGCCAGGCGGTTTCGAAGCCGTCGGCCGTTTCCTCGGCCAGGGACGCGCGGTGCAGCACACCGGCGCAGTTGACCAGCGTGCTCAGCGACCCGAAGCGCCCGACGACCTCCGCGACCACGCAGTCCCACCGCTGCGGCGAGGTGACGTCGAGCTCGAGGGCGACCATGCCGTCGTCGCCCGCTTCGCCGACCGCGGTGCGAAGTTCGTCGGCCCGCAGGTCGCACGCGGCGACCGAATACCCCTTGTCGCGCAACCGTTTGGCGATGGCCAGGCCCTGCCCGCCGGCGGCGCCGGTCACCAGTGCGACGCGTCGGTTCATGCTGGGCTCACCTCGGGGCTGTCGGCCAAACCGGCGCTGGTGACGAAGCGGCAGCGGCGCCGCGCAAAGCGCCACCGCCCGGCCGTGCGGGTCAGTTCGTCGTCGTAGATCGCGGGCCGCAGTTGCAGGTCGCCCGTGCGGACGAACAGCACCTGCGATCTGGCGGTGGCCCGCTCCCCCGCGATGTCGACCCGCGAGCTGCCGTTCAGGTGCAGGCCGCGGGCCGCGTCGCGGAACATGCCCCCGATTGCGTCGTGGCCGGCGAAGGTCTTGCCGTAGACCAGGAATTCGCCGTCGGGCTCGAACAATTGCACGCACTCGTCGATATCGCCGACGTCAAGCGCCAGGGCGTAACCCGCGAGCAGCTCATGGATTTTTGCGCGGTCGTCGTCCGTCATTGCGTCGCCTCGCGCAGGTGCTCGGCGGCGCCGCGGCGCAGCGCCTGCGACTCTGCCGCCAGGGTGATCATGCCGAATCCCAACTGCGCCATGGCCTGACCGGTCTTGCCGTCCCCGGCATGAATGCCGGTCACCAGGCCCGCGTCCGACGCCGCCCGCTGGATGCGCACGATCGCCTCCAGCACCTCGGGATGGCGGGTGGCGCCCACGACGCCGGCGCCCAGCGTGATGGCGAGATCGGCCGGGCCAACGTAGATTCCGGTGAGCCCGTCCACGGCACAGATCTCGTGGAGGCCGGCCAGCGCGGCCGCGGTCTCGATCATCGCGAACACGCCGGCCCGTGACTCGTGGTCGGCGGGATCGACTCCCAGGCTGGCGCGCAGCGGACCGAAGCTGCGCACGCCCCTGGGTGGGTAGCGGGCGGCGGCCACC
>DASTKA010000558.1:0-6395 GCA_035716165.1 Mycobacterium sp.
CGCGCCCTCGGTCGCGCCTCGGCCCGCGCCGCCGGCCAATTCCGTGGCGCCGCGTCCGGTCGCGCCTCCGCCGCCGACCGCGGTGCCGCCGCCTCCGCCGCCGCCCAGCGCGCAGCCGATCCCGAGTCCGGCGCCCCCACCGCCGGAACCGCCGCCCGCGCCACCGCCGCCACCGCCGGTGGTGGTGACCACCGCGCCGCCGGCGCCCGTCTACACGCCGAGGCACACGGCGCCGCCGACCACCGCGCCGCCGCAACCGACGGTCACCACGACCGTTCCGCCACCACCGACGGCCACGACCACACCGCCGCCACCCCCACCGCCGACCACCACCACGACCACGACCACGGTGCCGATGACGACGGAGTGGATCCACGTGCCGCTGCTGCCGATACCGATTCCGGTGCCGGTTCCACAGCAGCAGGCCCCCGCGACTCCGCAGTATCCGCAGTACCCCGGCAACCAGTACCCGCAGTATCCGCAGAACGAGTATCCGCAGTACCCGAACCAGTTCGCCGGGCCGGGTTACTAGCGTCCTTCCTGCATACGCACGCCGCCTGCGCGCCAAGCCGCACGCGGGTAACGTTTGTGTCACCAAGTTCGGGCGGGGTTCATCATCCGTCGTGCCCTTATTCAGGGCGTTGAAAGACCTTGGAGGCATACGTGGACATCGTGCTTGGGGTGTCGATGGCTCCCAGGACAGTCCGCCTGGTAGCGATCGAAGGCCAAAACGCAGACGGCGTGACCATCGAACAAGAAGAGTTCGAGGTTGGTGCCGCAGGGAATTCGGCTGCCGGTCCGGCCGATCAGGTGGTCGACGCGATCATCGGCACCCGCGAAGGAGTGCTCGAGGGCGGGCACCAGCTGACCTCTACCGGGGTCACCTGGAGTGACCCCGCCCACGTCGGCGCGCTGCGGGAGGCGATCGCCACCCACGAACTGGACGGCGTGATGCTGGTCGCACCGCTGCTCGCGGCGGCCGCGCTCGCGCAGACCGTGGGTTTTGCCCTGGGCTACGAGCGCCTCGCGATGCTGTTCGTCGAGCCGGCGAACGCGACGCTGGCCGTTGTCGACATGGCCGACGGGTCCATCGTCGATCTGCACCGGCGCCAGACCGGCGACGGCCGCGCGGGAGGCCTGGCCGCCGAACTGGCGACGATGGTCTCCGGTCTGGACGCTCGCGGGTCCCGGGCCGACGGTGTGTTCCTGATCGGCTGCGGAACCGACATCGTGCCGCTGAAGTCCACGCTCGAGGCGGCCACCCCGCTTTCGGTCACCGGCCCCGAGGAGCCGGAGATGGCGCTGGCCCGCGGTGCGGCTCTGGCGTCGGCGAACGCCCCGCTGTTCGCGTCGTCGACGGCGGCCCTGGCCTATGCGCTGGACCCCGGCACCGGCGAACTGACTCCACCTGCGCTCACCCCGACCTACCTGGACGTCTGGGGACATGCCGATGTCGGCACCGACGCGCGGGCGTACAGCGCCGTCGCCGACGACGACGAGAAGCCGCGGCGCCGGCCCCGGTCCATGCTGATGGCCGGTAGCGCCCTGGCCGGCATCGTCGCCGCCGTAGGCGGGGTGGTGCTGGTGACTTTGACGGCGGATCGGCCTGGGCCGGACGTGCGGCACAATTCCGGCGTCGGCGTCGCCACGCCGGGAGTGCAGCTGCCGGCGCCCCCGCCGAGCAACCCGCCGCAGGCGCCGCCGCCCGCTCCGAGCGCGGCACCGCCACCGCCGCCCGCACCCGCGCCCAGCCCGTCGGAGGTGGCCGCTCCGGCGCCCGCACCGCCTCCCGTGCAGGAGCCCGCACCGGAGGCCACGGTGAATCCGCCGCCCGCGGCACCGGTCTATCGCGCACCGACCCGGCAGGCGCCGCAGTACGTGGCGCCGCCCGTCCGACAGGCGCCCCCGCCGGTCCAAGAGGCTGCGCCCCCGCCGGCCGCGCAGCCACCGCCGCCTCCGGCCGCGCCGCCCCCGCCCGCCGCGCCGCCGGCGCCCAGGATGCCGCCGATGACGGCGTACCTGCGCTTGCCCTTCGTCACGGTGCCGATTCCGCTCAACCCGCCCCCGCCCCCGGGTCCGTAGCACGTGGCAAACGGTCTCGACTGAGCGCACACTGGCAGGGACGGCACGAGCGCCAAGGAGGTCGCGTGGGCGAGCACAGTGGTTTCGGATTCGACCCCGACGAGTTCGATCGAATGATCCGGGAAGGCAGCGAAGGGCTGCGCGACGTTTTCGAGCGAGTCAGCAGGTTTGTGGCCGCTCCCGGTGCCTGGTCCGCCGTCTTCGAAGACCTGTCGCGGCGACCGCGCAGTGCGCCGGAGACGGCCGGCGAAGCCGGCGATGGTGTGTGGGCGATCTACACGGTGGACGCCAGCGGCGGCGCGCGCGTCGAACAGGTCTATGCGACCGAACTCGACGCACTGCGGGCGAACAAGGGCAACGTCGATCCCAAACGCAAGGTGCGTTTCCTGCCCTACGGCATCGCGGTCAGCGTCCTCGACGACGACGCCGAAGAGCCTGCGTAACAGAGCTTTTCGCTCAGCCCTGCTGCACCACGTTCGAGTCACCGGAGTTGCTGATCTTCGGCACGCCCGCGTGATAGGTGACCTTGTTGTCGAAGCCCGAGGCCTCGATGCTGTCGACCGATTCCACAATGATCGAGTTCTGGACACCGGACACCGACAGGCTGGTGCAATGCCCGGTGATCGACACCGTGTTGGAGACCCCACTGACCCGGACGATGTTGTCGTTGCAGGCGAGCGTCCGGTTCTCGTTGATACCGGAGACGCTCAGCTCGGCGCCCGGCGGGGCCGCGGGTGAGGTCGACGGCGAGGTCGACCTCCGGCGGGGGATCGACGGGTTCGTCGAAATACTCGGCGGGCTAACGGTATTGGAAATGGTCGGCGGCGTGGCGATGATCGACTTGACACCGGAAATCTGGTGGGCCGCAAACGCCGCGATGCCACCCGCGAGGGCCAGCACGCCGATGGCGACGACCGTGCCGAGGATCCACCAGACCCGGTTTCCGGATGGGCGTTGCCGGGGTGGCCCGAAAGTGGGGCCACCGTATGTCCACGGGGCGGCCGGCGGTGGCGGGGCGCCCGTCGGGCCGGGCGGATAGTTTTGGCCGGGCTGCGAGCTGCCCTGCTCCGACGCCCGTGCCGACTCGGCGAGTGGGCGCTCGAGTTCCCGGATGCGCTCTTCCGGGTCGTCGTTTGCTGCCATGGGAATGAATATGCCATTCGCTTCTGCGTTTACGGCCGGTTCGGTAGTTTTTACGATCGTGCCCGATTTGCCGAATCGCCAGATCCTGTTGCGTCGCCGCCCCTGCGGGCTGGTCCAGCCGGACGACACGGAAATGGTCACCACGCCGGCGCCCGAACCCGCCGACGGTGAGGCCCTGCTGCGCACCACCTACGTCGGCATCGACGCCGCCGCCCGCACCTGGCTGGACGACCAGCCCAGCTACCTTCCGCCGGTGCAGCTGGGTGAGGTCATCCGGGCGGCCGGGATCGGCGAGGTGGTCGCGTCGCGGTGCGACGCCTACGCCGTCGGCGACGTCGTCACCACGCTGACCGGCTTTCAGGAATACGCGCTCATTCGCGACGATCTCTTCAGCACGCCGATCCCGGGCGAGGACGACCAGCTGGCGATCATGTCGGTCTACGGGCCGACGGGCGCCACCGCCTATTTCGGAATGACCGACATCGGCCGCCCGCAGCCCGGGGAAACGGTCGTGGTGTCCGCGGCCGCGGGTGCCACCGGATCGGTCGCCGGTCAAATCGCCAAGATCGCCGGCGCCCGGGTGGTCGGCATCGCGGGCGGGCCGGAGAAGTGCCGGGCGGTGGTGGAGGACTTCGGGTTCGACGCCTGCATCGACTACAAGAACGACGACGTCGCGGCGGCGCTGAAAACGCATTGCCCGCGACGCGTCGACGTGTACTTCGACAATGTGGGCGGACCCATCCTCAATGCCGTGCTGGGGCGCCTGGCCTCACGCGCACGCGTCGTCCTGTGCGGCGTCATCTCCAGCTATCTGACCGGAGATCACCCCGGACCCGCGAACTACGTGAACCTGCTGGCCAAAACGGCGCTGATGCAGGGCTTCAACGCGCTCGATCAGTGGGGCCGCTTCGATGAGGCCTTCGCCGCGTTGCGCCGGTGGGAGGCCGAAGGCCGACTTCACCACCGGCAGACCATCTTTGAGGGCATCGAGTCGTGCGTCGATGCCCTCAATGGCCTCTTCACCGGTGTCAACGTCGGCAAGACGTTGGTCAGGCTCAGCGAGCCCAGCTCCCGCTAGGCGCGGGCCCGGTGGGCTCTGGCGGCGGGCTACTGGTGGGTGGGGATGAGGATGGTCTTGCCGTGCAGGCGGCCGCTGTCGGAGTCGGCGTGCACGGCCGCGGCCTGCTCGAGCGGGCGGCGGTCGGCGACCTCGATGCGCAGTTGCCCGTCGTCGACGCGACTGACCAACCCGGCGAGCTGGGCGGCGTCGCTGCGGACGGAGACCCGCTGGCTGCGGACTCCCCGGCCCGGGTTCTGCGGCCCGAAAACCATGGTGCCGACGTGGAAACCGCCGTCGGCGACCACACCGATCAGGGCTTCGGTTTGCTCGTCGGTGGTGCTGACGAGGTTGAGCACCACATCGAACGGTGCAGCCTCGACGCCGATCGGCGAATGCGTGTAGTCGACGTAGCCCACGATTCGATCCGCACCCAAGCCGCGCAGCCGCTCGGCATCGCGTTCCTTGGCCGTCGCGGTGACGACCGCTCCGGCCCGCTTGGCCAACTGAATCGCGTAGCCGCCGACCGCGCCAGAGGCGCCGTTGATCAGGATCGTCTGTCCGGCGGTCAAACCGGCGATCTCGAACAGCGCCTGCCACGCCGTCAACGCGGCCTCCGGCAGTGCCGCCGCGTCGGCCAGGTCCACCGAGCGCGGCGCGGTGGCCAGCGATTCGGCCGGCGCGATGGCGTATTGGGCGGCGGCTCCGTCGGCATCCAGCGGCAAAAACGCCACCACGGCGTCACCAACGTTCCAGCCCTGCACGCCCTCGCCGATCTCGGCGATGGTTCCGGCGACGTCGACACCGGGGATGTGCGGGAAGCCGATCTCGTACACCTGCGCCAGGTAGCCGCCGCGGATGCCGGCGTCCACCGGGTTGAACGAGGTAGCGGCCACCTTCACCAGGACCTGGTGCGGGCCTGGCACAGGTCGCGGGGCCTCCTCGTACCGCAGAACGTCGCTACCGCCGTATTCGTGGTATCGCACGGCCTTCATGGTGTCCCTCCTTGGCTATTTGCTTCAAATTCGAAGCAGTTACGCGATCAATAACTCGCTTCGATGTTGAAGCAATTCCGGGGATGTTCGGTGATAGTCGTCACATCGGTTGGCGTCGGAGCGTCGCCCTTGTCAACGCCCGGTCGGCGAAGTGTCGGACCTCGGGACGGTCCTCCCATGGATACTCGCTGAACGAATCATCGTGCTGTTAAACACCTTTCAACCCGGCCAACAGTCGCGGCCGGGCGAGTCGCTGGTCGGGGTCAAGGGCAGCGCTGATGCGGGCAAGTCGCTGCAATCCTGCGTCGTCCAGCCCGTCGACGACCGCGGCCCGGCCGTCGGCAAACGATGCAGCGGAGCGCCCGATGTCGGCGGGCATGGCGGCGGCACGCACGTTGGACAAACCATCCTCGCTGCGCGAACGGGCGGCAGCGTCCGCTGCGGTACCCACTGCGTGCAGCAGGAAGGGGCCGGGCACCGCGGTTGTCGCCCCATCGCGGGTATGCGCGTCATTTCCCAGGTTCCGCAACTCGGCCACCGTGACGGCGAGTCGACTGCGGCTGCGGTGTCCAAGACATCGGCTGCCACGTCCAACGCGCGGGGCCCCAGCCATCGGCCGATGCCCAGCGCCGGAACGGGGTTGGACGGGTCGAGGTGGATCTCGGCGAGCCGAGCCGCATCGGCGGGCGCCCAGCTGCTATCCACCACGGGCGCCGGCGCCGTCCGCAGGGCACGTAGCAGCGGGCTCGCCGCGTCGGCACCCTGCGGTGAGGCGAAAGCCAGATGCACGACCGGGCCGCCTCGCAGCGCCGGGGGGAACGCTGGGGCTCCCGGCGGCGTGTGCAGCACACTGATGCTCGTCGAGAACGCGTCGCCGATCTGCCCCATGGCACTGGCCCAGGCGTCGACGACCGGTCCAAGCGCATCAATGCTCCACAGCTGGTAGCCGGCCCACAACTCCTGGGGTGCAACAAGTTCGACCGTGAGAGCCGTGGCCACGCCGACCCCACCCCCACCCCGAAACGCCCACAGCGCCTCGCGATCGACGACGTCCGCGGCGTCTTCCGCCGCGCGTCTCAGCTCGCCGTTGCCATCGACGTAGTCGACGACCAGGAGCG
>DASTKA010000559.1:0-2783 GCA_035716165.1 Mycobacterium sp.
GGGTCGCAATCCTCACAGCGGGCGGCTCGGTGCACGTGCGGCAAACCGACGGATCACTTCGCGGGATCGGTTGCGCGCGGCTACATAGGTTAGGCTACATTTACTAACCGTGACCGAGGTCAGCGTCGAGACCACTCCCGCGGGCTCTGAGTCGCCGTCGATCCCGCTTCCCGTGCATGTCGACCCAGCGGATCTGGCGGCCGAGCTGGCGGTGGTGCTGTCCGAGCGGGTCGGGGATGAATATCTGCTCTACGAGCGCGGCGGTGAGTGGGTGCTGGCCACCGGCGTGCGCGCCATGATCGAACTCGACAGCGACGAGCTGCGCGTCGCCCGCGACGGGGTGACCCGACGCCAACGATGGTCGGGCCGACCTGGGCCGGTTCTCGGTGAAGCCATTGACCGGCTGCTGCTGGAGACCGACCAGCTCTTCGGCTGGATCACCTTCGAATTCGGCGTGTATCGCTACGGACTGCAGCAGCGGCTGGCACCGAAAACCCCACTGGCCCGGGTTTTTTGGCCGCACGGCCGAATCGTCGTGACTCGGGAAGCGGTCCGTTTGTTCGGCACATCGGCCGGCCACCGTGACGAAGTCCTGGGCGTGCTCGGCCACGGCGTGCCAGATGTGCGCGACGCGTCAGCGGTCGACGTCGTCGCTGACCCGTCCGCCTATCGCGATCGCGTGGCGTCGGCTATCGGTGAGATCACCGTGGGGCGCTACCACAAGGTGATCCTTTCGCGTTCTCTGGAGGTGCCGTTCCCGCTCGATTTCCCGTCCACCTACCGGCTGGCCCGTCGGCACAACACTCCGGTGAGGTCGTTTCTGCTGCGGCTGGGCGGAACCCGCGCCGTTGGCTATAGCCCCGAACTGGTCGCGGCCGTCCATCGGGACGGCATCGTGGTGACCGAACCGCTGGCGGGTACCCGCGCGCTGGGCCGTGGCGAGCTGCCGGATCGCCAGGCCCGCGACGACCTGGAGTCCAATTCCAAAGAGATTGTCGAACACGCCATCTCGGTGCGAAGCTCGCTGCAGGAAATGACTGAGATCACCGAGCCCGGAACCGCCGCCGTCACCGATTTCATGACAGTGCGGGAACGGGGGAGCGTGCAGCACCTCGGCTCCACGGTGACCGGTCGGCTCGATACGTCGCATGACCGGATGGACGCGCTCGAAGCGCTGTTTCCCGCGGTCACTGCGTCGGGAATCCCGAAAGCCGTAGGCGTCGAGGCGATCATGCGCCTCGACGAAGGGCCCCGTGGACTGTATTCGGGTGCGGTGGTCGTGATTTCAGCCGATGGCGGGCTGGATGCGGCGCTGACATTGCGGGCGGCCTACGAACGTGACGGCAGGACGTGGCTGCGGGCAGGCGCGGGCATCATCGAAGCATCCACACCCGAGCGAGAATTCGAAGAGACCTGCGAAAAGCTGTCCACGCTCGCGCCGTATCTGATTGCGCGCCAATAGGGCTCAGGCCGAAGAGCTCGATTCGAGATAGTCGGTCAAGATGCGGCCGACCAGCGACTCGATATTGGATTCGATGGATGATGCGAGCGTGGCGGTGACGGTGGCCACCGCCTGAGTCCGGAACCGCACCAGCATGGTGATCAACTCGGCGATCTCGGCGTCGGCCGGCAGCGGTTCACCGGGCTTGATGCGATCCAGCACGTGTTCGGCTCCGGCGCGCACCAGCATGTCGCTGATCTTGTCGATCTCGGGGACGATCTGTTCGTGGAGGTCGATGAGCTTGCCGAGTTCGATGCCGTAGCCGCGAATTTCGTTGAAGGCTTCGATGAGCTTCGGACGGGTGATCGTGGCCTGCGTTCCATCGATCCGGATCACCTGAAGCGCCACCAGCCGCTCGAACGCGTCGGCGTCGCCGACCAGTCGCTGGGCCTCGGCCAGCGACACCGTTTCCGGCTTCTCGGTGGTCCAGGTGCCGACGATCGCGGTTTCGAGGCCCAGCACGTCGCCGAGGTTCTTGCCTTCTTCCCACGCGCTGAGCATTTCTCGCACGTGCGCGATGTTGTAGCCGCGGTCGAGCATCGAGGTGATGAGCCGCAGCCGGGTCAGGTGGGTGTCGTTGAACAGCGCGATCCGGCCCACCCGCAGTGGGGGCGGCAGCAGTCCACGGTCGCGATAGACGCGGATATTGCGGGTGGTGGTGCCGGCCAGCCGGGCCAGGTCGTCGATTCGGTACTCACCGGAATTCGCGGCGCCGTGCTGGTGCCGGGCAGCCGCATCGAAAAGCTGTGACACCGCCCCCTCGATCAGTTGGCGATACTCCCGCGATTGGCGCCGCACCCGTTTGGGTGCGCGCCGCACGTTGTGCAGCACGCTGGCGATGGTGCCGGGTTCGGGCCGCGATGCGCGCTCGGTGGTCATGTCAGTCCGGCATCTCAGGCCGACGCGGTGGCCTGCGTCTGGGCGCGGCGTGCCACCGCCTGGTAGTCCTCGTACCGGAAATCCCTCATCTGGCGAAGATACTGCGTGGCGAAACCGGGGTACATCGACCCGTTGAATCCGTCCTTGGTCAGGTACCAACTGCGGCAACCCGACATCCACGTCGTCTTGGTGAGTCGGCGCTGTATGTCCTCGTTGTGGTGCCGCTGGACCTCTTCGCGCACATCGAGATAGCGCAGGTCGTCGTTGAGGATGGTGCGGATGCCCCGTACCGCATAGTCCAGCTGACCCTCGATGTAGACCAGCAGCGAGTTATGCCCCGGTCCGGAGTTGGGGCCGGTCATGACGAACAGGTTGGGATAGCCGTGCACGTTGATGCTCTTGT
>DASTKA010000560.1:0-3301 GCA_035716165.1 Mycobacterium sp.
CATGGTGTATGCCGCCAACGGCGGGTTCGTAGCGCACGACGTCGCGATTGTCGCCAGGTTCCGGTTCGCCGAACGGGCCGGCGAATCGCAAGCGTACGCCCGGTGGATGTCGTCGCTCGGCTACCGACCGGTGTACACCCGCCACATCAACGAAGGGCAAGGCGACCTAGTGAAGGTCGGCGACATCGTGTTGGCCGGCTGGGGATTTCGCACCGACAGACGGGCGCATTCGGAGATCTCCTCGGCGCTGCGCGCGCCGGTGGTCTCAGTGGAGCTGGTGGACCCTCGCTTTTACCATCTCGACACGGCCCTGGCTGTTCTTGACGATCACACCATCGCCTTCTACCCGCCGGCGTTCAGCGTCGCCGCCCAAGAGCAGCTCGGTGCGCTGTTCCCGGATGCCATCATCGCCGACACTGCCGACGCCTTTGTGCTGGGCCTCAACGTCGTCTCCGACGGCCTGCACGTGGTCCATCCCTGCGCGGCAACGGGTTTCGCGGCGGAGCTGCGCCGTGCGGGCTTCGAGCCTATCGGCGTCGATCTGTCCGAGCTGCTCAAGGGCGGCGGTTCGATCAAGTGCTGCACATTGGAGGTATTCCCATGACGATTCTCGATGCGCAGACGTCGCAGAAGGTCACCGCCAGCCGAATCGAAACTGCGATCAGATTGGTGGAAAGGCGCACAGCGCACAACTATTCGCCGCTTCCGGTGATCGCGGCAAGCGCCGAGGGAGCGTGGATCACCGACATCGACGGCCGACGTTACCTGGATTGCCTGTCCGCCTATTCCGCGGTGAACTTCGGTCACCGCAACCCGGAGATCACCGCCACCGCGCACGCGCAACTCGACACCGCGACGTTGGTCAGTCGCGCGGTGCATTCCGACAAGCTGGGACCCTTCTGCGCCGCACTTGCCTACTTGTGCGACAAGGACATGGTGCTGCCGATGAACTCAGGCGCCGAGGCTGTCGAAAGCGGCCTCAAGGTCGCTCGCAAGTGGGGCGTTGACGTGAAGGGCGTTCCCGCGGATCAGGCCAACATCATCGTGGCCGACAACAACTTCCACGGCCGCACGATCAGCATCGTCAGCTTCTCCTCGGATCCCACGGCGCGAACGGGATTCGGACCCTTCACGCCGGGATTCCGTTCGGTGCCGTTCGGTGATGCCGCAGCACTGGCGCAAGCGATCGACGACAACACCGTCGCGGTGCTGCTGGAGCCGATCCAGGGTGAAGCCGGCATCGTCGTCCCGCCCGACGACTACCTGCCGGCGGTCCGCGCACTGTGCAGCGAGCACAACGTGCTGATGATCGCGGACGAGATCCAGTCGGGCCTTGCCCGAACCGGCTACACGTTCGCCTGTGATCGGTGGCGGGTGGTCCCCGACGTCTATCTGCTGGGCAAGGCACTGGGCGGCGGAGTGGTTCCGCTGTCGGCGGTCGTGGCAGACCGCGACATCCTGGGCGTGTTGCACCCCGGCGAGCATGGCTCCACCTTCGGCGGCAATCCGCTGGCCGCCGCGATCGGCACGACGGTGGTGTCCATGCTGGCGCGCGGCGAGTTCCAAGCGCGGGCGACCGCGCTGGGCGCACACCTGCATCGGCGGCTGCGACAGCTGATCGGCCACGGTGTCCAGGAGGTACGGGGCCTGGGTTTGTGGGCCGGCGTCGACATCGACCCCGCTCTGGGCAGCGGCAAGGAGTTCAGCATGCGGCTGGCCGATCGCGGCGTGCTGGCGAAAGACACCCACGGTTCGACGCTGCGCTTCGCTCCGCCTTTGGTGGTCACCGCCCAGGAGATTGATTGGGCGGTCGGCCAGCTTGCTGCGGTATTGCCGGAGGCTGCTTCATAATCAGCTGATCCGGCCACAGGAGGGGCGCTTGCCAGCCACGTCGATCAGTCTGAAGGAGCAGATGCTCCGGCGACGCCCGGTGGTGGGTGCCCACGTCGCGCATGGGACCGCCGATCACCTCAAGCGCGGTATCGGCACCTTCCAGCTGACCATGTTCGGAGTCGGCTCGACGATCGGCACCGGCATCTTCTTCGTCATGTCTCAGGCCGTCCCCGAGGCCGGCCCCGGAGTGATCGTCTCCTTTCTCCTCGCCGGCATCGCCGCTGGCCTCGCCGCACTCTGTTACGCCGAATTGGCCTCGGCGGTGCCGGTTTCGGGGTCGTCGTATTCCTACGCCTACACCACACTCGGCGAGGTCGTGGCTGTCGGAGTTGCGGCCTGCCTGCTACTGGAATACGGAGTGGCGACCGCCGCGGTCGCGGTCAACTGGAGCGGCTATCTGAACAAGCTGCTGAGCAATATTCTGGGATTTCAGCTGCCGCAAGCCTTGTCGGCCGCGCCGTGGGATGCACAACCTGGCTATCTGAATGTGCCGGCGGTTGTGCTGATCGTGATGTGCGCGTTGTTGCTCATCCGCGGTGCCAGCGAATCGGCCAAGGTCAACGCCATCATGGTGATGATCAAACTCGGGGTGTTAATTGTCTTCGCCATCGTCGCTTTCACGGCGTTCGACACGAGCCATCTCCGTGACTTCGCGCCCTTCGGTGTTTCCGGTATCGGTTCGGCCGCCGGCACCATCTTCTTCTCCTACATCGGCCTCGATGCCGTGTCCACTGCGGGTGACGAGGTCGAGAACCCACAGAAGACCATGCCGCGCGCACTGATCGGCGCGCTGTTGACCGTCACCTGCGTCTACGTTCTCGTCGCGGTGGCCGCGCTGGGCACCCAGCCATGGCAGAACTTCGCCGGCCAGCAGGAAGCCGGACTCGCCACGATTCTCGACAACGTCACGCACGGCGGCTGGGCCGGCACGATTCTGGCTGCCGGCGCGGTCATTTCGATCTTCAGCGTCACGCTGGTCACCATGTACGGCCTGACCCGGATCCTGTTCGCCATGGGCCGTGACGGGCTGCTGCCTGCGAGGTTCGCAACGGTGAACGCACGCACCATGACCCCGGTGAACAACACGGTGATCGTCGCCATCGTGGCATCGGCCCTGGCCGCCTTCATTCCGCTGCAGAAGCTCGCCGACATGGTGTCGATCGGCACGCTCACGGCGTTCGTCGTCGTTTCCGTCGGGGTGATCGTCCTGCGGGTGCGCGAGCCCGACCTCCCACGGGGATTCAAGGTGCCGGGTTATCCCGTCACTCCGATCCTTTCGGTGGCGGCCTGCGGCTACATCCTCGCCAGCCTGCATTGGTACACCTGGATTGCGTTCGGCGCCTGGGTGTTAGTGGCGCTGATCGTCTATTTCGTCTGGGGTCGCCACCACAGCGCGCTCAACGACCAG
>DASTKA010000561.1:0-5197 GCA_035716165.1 Mycobacterium sp.
GCCAGCTGGTGGGTCAAGCTGCGGCTGCCGCGAGCTCGGTAGCGGCCGGGATCACCTCTTGGGCGAACAGCTTCATCGATTCGTAGACCTTGGCTCGTTCCATGGCGCCGCCTCGCGACATGCGCAAGATGATGTTCCGCCAGCCCATGTCGATGACGGTACGCATCTTCTCCACGATGCGGTCGGGGTCACCCATCAGCGTCAGATGTGAATTCAGCACCTGCTCGTAGCTTTGCTTGTCGTGCTTGTCGAACCAGTCCGAGTAGGCCTTATAGTCGGCCGGTATCTCGCCGCCGCGCTCAAAGGGGCTGGAGTACTTGCGGTGTGTTTGGATGGACAGCTCGACACTCTCGCGCGGATAGCTGCGCGCGAATGCGTCATCCTCGTGGCAGAACGCGTTGAGCAGCGCCCACACGTTACCGGTGGCTGCTTCGAGTCCCTTCTCGGACTGCACCTTCAGGTAGATATCCAGCGCCCCCTGCAGGTCCGGGTCGACCTGGTAGGGGTTGCCGATGATCGCACCGAAGCCCTTCTCGGCGAGCCACTCGAAGCTTGACGGCGTCTTCATCACCGTGCCCCACACCGGAATCGTCTGCTGCGCCGGTCGCGGATAGATGGTCACGTCCTCGAGCTGGAAGTACTTGCCGTCATAGCTGACGTTTTCCTCGGTCAGCAGCCGGTTGACGATCTCCACGCACTCCTGGTAGCGGCTGGTGGCCTCGTCCATCGAGATGCCGAAGCCCTTGAACTCGTGCGCCTGGTAGCCGCGGCCGAAGCCGGCGTCGAAGCGTCCGCCGGACAACACGTCGACCACCGCGATGCGTTCGGCGAGTTGGATCGGATTGTGGAAGGGCGCGACCATGCACGCGGTTCCGATGCGGATGCGCTCGGTCTGGGCCGCGATCGCCGTAGCGACCTGCGGAAGGTCGGGGAGCATCCCGTATGGAGAAAAGTGATGCTCGGCCAGCCAGACCTCGTCGTAGCCGAGCTCCTCTGCCCAGCGAGCTTCCTCCAGCACGTTGGCCAGCACCTCTCGCTCGCTGAGGTGGTTGGGCTTGTCGCCGAGGATGAACACGCCGAACTTCATATCGGTCCTTACCTTTTCTGACCCTGGAAAGATAGTTGCAGTTACTGCCACTATATTGCACGATTGAACATATATCGTCAATCCGTTCATCCCCTGGGAGGCGCCGTGACCCTTTCCGACTCCGTGGTCGGAACCGCTTTGAGCCCGGCGTCCTTCACGTGGGATGAGACCGACGCGATCCTCTATGCGCTGGGGGTCGGCGCCCGCCCACCCGCCGAGTTGGCACTGCTCAACGAGGCTTGCGGTCCTGCGGTGTTGCCGACCTTTGCCCTCATCGCCAACTGGTGGGCAGTCAAGGATCTGCGCAGTGTCCTCGACCTCGGTACGTCTCCGATCGTCCACTCCGCCCAGTCGCTGGAGCTGCATCGACACATCGGCGCCAGCGGCGAACTGTCGGTGCGGGCCGAGGTGTCGTCGGTATGGGACAAGGGCAAACACGCCGCCGTCGAATTGACCAGCCGCGGGGTCGACGCGGACGGGACCGTCTTTGTGGCCCGGTCGCAGACCATGGTCCTCGGCGCCGGGGGATTCGGCGGCGAGCGGGGCCCGTCGGCCGAGCCAGATCCGGACGGGCCGCCGGACAAAGTCTTCGACGACGTGATCCGGCCGGAACAGGCCGCGATCTATCGGTTGTCCGGCGACCGCAACCAGCTCCACATCGATCCGGCGGCGGCCCGCAAATTCGGCTTCGACAACGTGTTCCTGCACGGGCTGTGCACCCTGGGATTCGCCGCGCGGGCGCTGATCAACGCAATCGGCCACGGCGATCCAAAGGCGTTGACATCCTTGAGTTGCCGGTTTGCCAAGCCGGTCGGACTGGATGCTTCGCTGCGCACGGAGATGTGGCGAACTGGAAATTCCGTGCGTTTCCGGACACTGCAGGGTGACATCGTCGCGTTGAGTTCGGGAACTGCCACGCTGGCAGGGGGATGACCATGGACCAACGGCGGGCCCGCGGATTGCGCAACCGACAAGCACTCATTCAGGCGGCGATCGAGCTGTTCACCACCCAGGGCTACGAAACGACCACAGTCGAGCAGATCTCGGCCGCGGCGGGTGTGGCGCCGCGCACCTTCTTTCACCACTTCGCCACCAAGGACGACATACTGTTCGACGGCTACGCCGAGCGGCTCCAGGAGGCCACCCGCCGGTTTCGTGCCGCGCGGTCGAACTCATTATGGGACGCCCTTGCCGAAGCGTCGACCGCGGTGGCAGAGGCCATTATCGAACAGCCCGAGCTCTTCGTGGTCCGCGCCAACATGTACCACAACGTGGCCTCGCTGCGCGCAACGATGTTGCGGATCAACGAGGACTGGATCGATCAGCTCACCGCCGAGGTGGCGCGTTGGCTGAACAGCAATGGGGAGTCGGACCTGCGGCCCCGGCTCGCCGCCACGCTGATCAATAGCGCCAACCGCGCGGCCATCGATGTGTGGGTGGCCGGCGGCGGCCAGGGAAATCTGCCAGCGCTGATGGCCGAATCCGTCGAATTGGTGCGGCCTTCCGTCGCTGCGATCGAGCGTGCGGCAAGCGCGACAGGGGGTCAGCGTGTCGGTTGAATCTCGGCCGCTGGCGGTCGTCACCGGGGGAGCGCGTGGCATCGGTGAGGCCATCGTCGCCGAGTTGATTTCCACCGGTCATCGCGTGGCCGCGGTTGACATCAACGCCAAAGCCATTGCACGAGCCCAGGTTTCCGATGCCGCGCGCTCGGGAGACCTTATCCCCGTCACCCTCTCGATCACCGATCGTGGCGCCGTGGAGGATGCGCTGGGCGACCTCGCCGACCGGCACGGACCCATTCGTGCACTGGTGAACAACGCCGGGATGACGCTGCCCGGAACGTTTCTCGAGCAGAACGACGAGGACTGGGATCGCATCGTGGAAGTCAACCTCAAGGGCACGTTCATCATGGCGCAGGTTGCGGCCCGGCAAATGGTGGCCGAAGGCAGCGGGGTGATCGTCAACATCAGCTCGGTGTCCGCCCACGGCGTGCGCACCGGTCCGGCGGCCTACGCAGCCGCAAAGGCGGGCGTGGAAGGACTGAGCCGGCTGATGGCCGTCCAGTTGGGCGAGCACGGGGTGCGGGTCAACACGGTTGTCGTCGGCACCACGGCGACGCCCTGGCTAGTCGGGCGCAAGACCGAGGACGAGCTGGCACAGATGCGCCGGACCACCGTGACCGGGCAGCTGGGCGAACCGGCGGACGTTGCCGGTGTGGTCGCATTCCTGTGCTCGCCGGCAGCCAAACACCTGACAGGCCAGCTGATTTCGGTGTCCGGGGGCCAGTGGATGCCATGAGAGTCTCGGATGAGACGATAAGACAAATTCTGCTATAGTGTTTAGCTGCTACAGATCGATGCCAGGGGACGCCGTGGAACTGAAGAGAATCCTGTTCGAGGTCAGCGAGCATGTCGCCACGATCACCATCAACCGCCCGGAGCGGCTCAACGCTACCGACGATCTGACCCGCACCGAGCTGGGCAATGCGTGGGCGCAGGTCCGCGACGATCCCAACGTTCGAGTGGCCATCATCACCGGAGCGGGGGACCGCGCGTTTTCCGCGGGCCAGGACATTCGGGCAACGGCAGAGGGCGGCATCCGCAACAAGATTCCCGGTTCTCGGCTTCACCACAACGTATGGAAGCCGGTCATCTGCGCCCTCAACGGGATGGCGGTCGGAGGCGCTCTGCATCAGGTCGCCGACTCCGACCTGATCATCGCAGCCGAACATGCCGAACTGATCGACACACACTTGACGGTCGGCAACGTGTTCGCGCTCGAACCCGCGGTGCTATTGCGCCGAATGCCGCTGTCGATGGTGATGCAGTTGGGGCTGATGACCAAGCAAGGGCGTATCAGCGCACAACGAGGCTACGAGATCGGCTTGATAAATGAGGTGGTACCCGCTGACCGACTGCAGCAGCGCGCCAGGGAAATCGCTTTGGAAATCGCGAAACTCTCGCCGGCAACTGTCCAGGCGTCCATCAAGGCGATGTGGGCCAGCCTCGACGTCGGGCTGCGCGCGGCCAATGACGTCGCCTACCGCTACGTGCTGCAACACCAGCTGACCCACCCCGACTACCGGGAAGGAATGCTCGCGTTCGCCGAAAAGCGCGAGCCGCGGTGGGTAATCGAATGACTGTCGCGCCATGAGTCAGTCCGCACGGACGTTCAGCTATGACCCGTTGCCGTACGCACCGGTGCTGCCGGCGATGCTGGCCAGTCTGGTTGGTGACTACGGCGACAGCGACTTCATCGTTTCCTCGGTCGGTGACGGCACCGTCGAGCGGATTACCTACGCGGAAGCCGATTCCAGGTCGGCGGAGATGGCCAGGCGACTCGTAGCGGGGGGAGTGACCAAAGGTGTCCGCGTCGGAGTGATCGCGCCGAACGGGCCCGATTTCGTCGTCGCGTTCCTGGCAGCCACCCGGATCGGTGCGGTCGCGGTGCCCATCAACACTTTCTTCCAGCCGCAGGAGTTGAGGTGGCTGCTTCGTGATGCCGACATCCACACGCTGCTGTCGGTCGACTCGTTGCTCGGCAAGGACATGCTGGCGCGGGTGACCGAGGCCGCCGGTGGCTTCCCCACGACGGCCGGGCAGCTAGCTATAGAGCGACTACCGCACTTGCGCAACGTCTTTGCGCTCGGCGACACCGATCAGCTCTGGCCGACGGCTTGGCCGCGGCCGGTGTCCGATCCATTCCTGCGGGCGTGTGAATCCACGGTGCGCCCGTCCGACGACCTGGTGGTCATCTACACGTCCGGAAGCACGTCAGATCCCAAGGGTGTCATCCACACGCACGCGACGGTGATCGCACACTCCCGCTTCATCGCCACCCAGCACGAGTGGAAGCCCCACGACCGGGTCTACATCCCGATGGCGTTCTTCTGGGTGGGCGGACTGGTTTTCGGACTGCTGGGGCCGATGCAGACCGGGGTGACGATTCTGACCGAGCATCGATTCGAGGCCGGTGATGTGTTGCGCCTCCTCGAATCCGAGCGCGCCACCTACGCAACGGGTTTCCCGCATATCGGTCCGGCGCTGGCGAATCACCCCGACTTCGCGCGCACCGATCTGTCGAGCCTACGGGAGGGATACCACCAGGTCC
>DASTKA010000562.1:0-2176 GCA_035716165.1 Mycobacterium sp.
TGATTCAGCAACACTGAGGTGACGTCACGGCTCGGGGTGGCCGATGCCCGCGCGGGACACCATGTCAGCGTGAGGGCAGCAACTGCGCCGCAGGCCATGAGGCGAGCAAGTCCCATCGGAGGTGGACTGTACACGGATGACGCCGCGTTCGGCCCTATTACACCTGATGCGACGGCGCCGACCACAATGGCTTCCATGACGTCGCAAGCTCACGCCGCCCCGGACGACGACCAAGATCCGTACCTGTGGCTCGAGGACGTCACCGGTGACGCGGCGCTGGACTGGGTGCGGGCGCGCAACGAGCCGACGCTGGCGCGCTTTGGCGACGAGAGTTTCGAGCGGATGCGCATCGAGGCGCTCGAGGTGCTCGACACCGATGCCCGCATCCCCTATGTGGTGCGACGGGGCGAGCACCTCTACAACTTCTGGCGCGATGCGGCCAACCCCCGCGGGCTGTGGCGGCGCACCACGCTGGAAAGCTACCGCACCGACTCCCCGGAGTGGGATGTGCTGATCGACGTCGACGAGCTGGGCCGCGCCGACGGCGAGAAATGGGTGTGGGCCGGCGCCGCGGTCATCTACCCCGAGTACACCCGAGCGCTGGTCAGCCTGTCCCGCGGCGGCTCGGACGCCTCGATCGTGCGTGAATTCGACATGCTGACAAGGCAATTCGTCGACGATGGGTTCGAGCTCCCGGAAGCCAAGTCGCAGGTCAGCTGGTTCGATCCGGACACCGTGCTGGTGGGCACGGATTTCGGCGCCGATTCGCTCACCGATTCCGGCTACCCGCGGGTGGTCAAACGGTGGCGCCGCGGCACCCCCCTCGCCGACGCCGAGACGGTCTTCGAGGGGGCTCGTTCCGACGTGAACGTGGTCGCGAGCACCAGCCGGATTCCCGGCTTCGAGCGCACGCTGATCGGCCGGGCCTTGGACTTCTGGAATGAACAGGTGTACGAGCTGCGCGGCTCGGAGCTCATCCGCATCGATACGCCCACCGACGCCAGCGTGAGCCTGCACCGCGAGTGGCTGCTGATCGAGTTGCGCAGCGACTGGTCGATGAACGACACCACCTACTCCGCCGGGTCGCTGCTGGCCGCCAACTACGAAGAATTCCTCGCCGGCACAGCGCATTTGGATGTCGTCTTCGAGCCCGACGAGCACACCGCCCTCAACCACTACGCGTGGACCAAGGACCGGCTGCTGATCGTCTCGCTGGCCGACGTGGCCAGCCGCGTGGAAATCGTCACGCCGCCATCGCGTGACGACCCGCTGCGCCCGGCTCCGCCGCGCTTGCGATCGTCACCAGGTGGCTGGCGACGGGAGCCGGTGGCCGGCATCCCCGCCGCCACCAACACCGTCGTCGTCTCCGCCGACGACACCGGCGACGAATTCTTCCTGGATTCCAGCGGATTCGACTCGCCATCGCGGCTGATGCGCGGAACCGACGACGGACACCTCGAAGAGATCAAGTCCGCCCCGGGCTTCTTCGACGCCGAAAACATCTCCGTGACACAGAATTTCGTCACATCGGAAGACGGCACGTCGATCCCCTACTTCGTGGTTCGCCCCGGCGGCCCGCAGGCGTCCGACGGGCCGGCGCCCACCCTGCTCTACGGCTACGGCGGCTTCGAATCGTCGAACACACCGGGCTACAGCGGCGTGCTGGGCCGGCTGTGGCTGGCCCGCGGCGGCACGTACGTGCTGGCCAACATTCGCGGCGGTGGCGAATACGGCCCCGACTGGCACACCCAGGCGATGCGGGAGGGCCGGCACAAGGTGGCCGAGGACTTCGCCGCCGTCGCAACCGATTTGGTCGATCGCGGCATCACCACGGTCGAACAGCTGGGGGCGCAGGGCGGCAGCAACGGCGGCCTGCTGATGGGCATCATGCTGACCAGGTACCCGGAGAGGTTCGGCGCACTGGTGTGCAGCGTGCCCCTGCTGGACATGAAGCGCTACCACCTGCTCCTGGCCGGCGCCTCCTGGGTCGCCGAATACGGCGACCCTGACAACCCCGACGACTGGGCATTCATCGCCGAATACTCGCCTTATCAGAACATTTCGGCGACGCGGCACTATCCGCCGGTGCTGATGACCACCTCCACCCGTGATGACCGCGTACACCCGGGACACGCCCGCAAGATGACCGCCGCCCTGGAGGCCGCCGGTCATCCGG
>DASTKA010000563.1:0-3664 GCA_035716165.1 Mycobacterium sp.
CGCATCGTTTTTTCGGCTGGAGAACACCGCGACCCCCATGTATGTCGGATCGCTGTCGATACTGCGCCGCCCGCGTGCCGGCTTGAGCTACGACACGCTGCTGGCCACCGTCGAGCAGCGGCTGCCGCAGATACCGCGCTATCGGCAGAAGGTGCGGCAGGTGCCGGTCGGCACGGCCCGGCCGGTGTGGATCGACGACAACGACTTCGACATCACCTATCACGTGCGGCGTTCGGCGCTGCCCTCTCCGGGCAGTGACGAGCAGCTGCACGAGCTCATCGCGCGGCTGGCCGCGCGGCCGCTGGACAAGTCACGCCCGCTCTGGGAGATGTATCTGGTCGAGGGCCTGTCCAAAAACCGAGTCGCCCTGTACACGAAGTCGCATCAGGCGCTGATCAACGGCATGTCCGCGCTGGAGATCAACCACGTCATCGCCGATCGGACCAAACGCCCGCCGCCGTTTCCCGAGGACATTTGGATACCGGAACGCGACCCCGGCAACACCCGGCTGATGTTGGGCGCGGTCGGCGAGTGGTTCACGGGCCCGGGCGCCCAGCTGCAGGCCGTCGGATCGATGATCGGTGGCCTGGTGACCAACAACGGCGAGCTGCTCGACGCCGGTCGTCGGGCCGTCGACTTCGTGCGCAACGTCGCCCGGGGTACCGCGCCCAGCAGTCCGCTGAACGCCACCGTGTCACGGCACCGGCGCTTCACCGTCGCCCGCGGCAGCCTCGACGATTACCGCACCGTGCGCGCGCGCTACGACTGCGACGTCAACGACGTGGTGCTCGCAGTCATCGCCGGCGCCCTGGGCAACTGGCTGATGTCGCGCGGGGTGGCGGTGTCGACGACCGCGACGGCGCGGGCGATGGCGCCGCTGCCGGTGTACGACGACGGCGACCTCGACACCAGCGGTCCCGGCCAGGCGATCAGTCAGGTGATGCCGTTCCTGGTCGACCTGCCGGTGGGGGAGCCCAACGCCGTGGTGCGGCTGTCGCAGATCGCGCACGCCACCGAGGCGAATCCCACGGCCGCGCAGCTGGTGGACGCCAGGACCATTGTCACGCTATCGGGCTTTGCCCCGCCGACGTTGCACGCCATGGGCATCCGCGTGGCGACCAGCTTCCCGAGCTTTTCCAAGCGCACGTTCAACCTGCTGATCACCAACGCGCCCGGCGCGCAGTCGCAGATGTACATCGCCGGCACCAAGTTGCTCGAGACGTACGCGGTGCCGCCGCTACTGCACAACCAGGCGCTGGCCATCGGCGTGACGTCGTACAACGGCGAGCTGTACTACGGGATCAACGCCGACCGCGAAGCCATGAGCGATGTCGACGTGCTGCCCGGACTGCTGAACCAAGCGCTCGAAGAACTGCTGGAGGCTTCCCGGTCCTAGTCGGCGGTGAAAACCCCTGCTTGGGGCTATCTTCGTTGCTGTGAGCACCGCGAAAAGCGACCGCGCGCCGGCTAAGCCGAACAAGAAGAAGTCGGATTCTGCGGCCGTGACCAAGATCTCCGACGAGGTCTACAAAGCCGAATTGTTCCGGCTCCAAACGGAATTGGTGAAGCTGCAGGAGTGGGTGCGCTATTCCGGGGCGCGGCTGGTGGTCGTCTTCGAAGGCCGCGATGCCGCGGGCAAGGGCGGCGCCATCAAACGGATTACCGAATACCTCAGCCCACGGATCGCGCACATCGCCGCGCTGCCGGTTCCGTCGGATCGAGAACGCGGCCAGTGGTATTACCAGCGCTACATCGCCCACTTGCCCACCAAAGGCGAGATCGTGCTGTTCGACCGGTCCTGGTACAACCGGGCGGGCATCGAGAAGGTCATGGGGTTCTGCACGCCGCAGGAGCATGCGCTGTTCATGCGGCAGACGCCGCTCTTCGAGCGGATGCTCATCGACGACGGGATATTGCTGCGCAAATACTGGTTCTCGGTCTCCGAGGCCGAACAGCTGCGCCGGTTCAAAGCGCGGCTGAATGACCCGGTCCGGCGCTGGAAGCTGTCCCCGATCGACCTGGAATCGGTATACCGGTGGGAAGATTACTCACGCGCCAAGGACGAGATGATGGTGCACACCGACACCCCGGAGAGCCCGTGGTACATCGTGGAATCGGATATCAAGAAACACGCCCGACTGAATATGATGGCCCATCTGTTGTCCACGATTCCCTACCGCGATGTCGAGACGCCCAAGGTCAAGCTGCCCCAGCGTCCGGTCGTCAGTGGGAACTACCAGCGCCCGCCGCGCGAGCTGTCGACGTACGTCGCCGACTACGCGGCCACCCTGAGCTAGCCCATGACGATCGTCTATATCCCCGCCACGCTCCCGATGCTGCAGCAGCTGGTCTCCGACGGCTCGTTGTGGCCGGTCAATGGCACGGCGTTCGCGCTGACGCCGATGTTGCGCGAGGCGTACGCCGAGGGCGACGACGACGAGCTCGCCGAGGTGGCTCTGCGCGAGGCGGCGCTGGCGTCGCTGCGATTACTGGCGGCCTCGTCGGCCGAAGCGGCCGAAGCGCCGTCGGGGTCGCGGTCGCCCCGCCGTGCGGTGCTGGCGGCCGACGTCGAGGACGTCACCTACCGTCCCGACCTCGACGACGCCGTGGTCCGACTGCCCGGGCCGGTTCCCATCGACAACGTGATCGCCGCCTACGTCGACAACGCCGGGGCCGAGCCCGCGGTGGCGAAGGCCATCGAGGCCGTCGATGCCGCCGACCTGGGCGACGAGGATGCCGACTTGATCGTCGGCGATGCGCAAGACCACGATTTGGCCTGGTACGCCAGCCAGGAGCTGCCATTTCTGCTGGAGCTGATGTGACGCTGTGACGCATTCGCCGCCGCAGCGCTAGCTACGACACCGTAGGTTACGGTACCGTAGGTTTCGTGAAGCGCACAGATTCGATCACAATGGTGAGCGTCGGTCAGACGCCGCATAGTGAGCAGGAGCTTCCCCTGGGCAGACGTAACCCATCGATCACGGGCAACGTCGTCGACACCAAGCGACCTGTTGTCGCCGGCGCGGACCGGCACCCGGGCTGGCACGCGCTGCGCAAGCTCGCCGCGCGCATCACGACGCCGCTGTTGCCCGATGACTATCTGCATTTGGCCAATCCGCTCTGGTCGGCGCGCGAACTGCGGGGCCGGGTCTTGCAGGTGCGCCGCGAGACGGAGGATTCCGCGACCCTGGTCATCAAGCCGGGCTGGGGCTTCAACTTCGACTACCAGCCGGGTCAGTACATCGGTATCGGACTGCTCATGGACGGGCGCTGGCGCTGGCGGTCGTATTCACTCACGTCGGCCCCGGCCGCCAAAGGCCCGCACTCCGGTTCCGGCCCGGCGCGCACCGTGACCATCACCGTGAAAGCGATGCCCGAGGGATTCCTGTCGTCGCACCTGGTGGCCGGTGTCGAGCCCGGAACCATTGTTCGGCTCGCCGCGCCGCAGGGCAATTTCGTGCTGCCCGATCCGGCGCCCGCGTCGATCCTGTTCCTCACCGCCGGCTCCGGCATCACGCCGGTCATGTCCATGCTGCGAACGTTGGTGCGCCGCAACCAGATCGGTGACATCGTCCACTTGCACTCGGCACCCACCGAATCCGACGTGATGTTTCGCTCCGAGCTGGCCGCGCTGGGCGCCGAGCACCCCGGCTATCGGATGCAG
>DASTKA010000564.1:0-2221 GCA_035716165.1 Mycobacterium sp.
GCCTGCAAGTCAGACAGCGCAGTCTGATACGCCGGCTGCATCTCGTCCTGGCCCGTGGGCCGAGACTGTGGGCAGTACGACACGATGGCGCCTGCGGTCACGTCGGTGCTTTGCTTGGTGTCCCATATCGACGTTCGCTGCACGAACCCGACCGCATCTTCGAAGTTCGGTTGGTGTGCCAGGAAATCGCAGACCGCGTGCCCTTGGGTCGTCACGTATTCCTGACTGGGGACCGGAACGCCTTGTTGTTTCAGCGCGGCGATGAACGCCGCGTCGACGACGCTGGTTGCCGGAGCGGACGCCTTCGGAGCAATCGGCGTTGAGGGCGCTGCCGGTGTTGAGGGCGCTGCCGCCTTTGAGGGCTCCGCCGACGGCGGCGTGTCGTCAGGCTGTGCCGATGAATCCTGGCGGTGGAGCGCGAACATCACCACCACTGCGGAGACGACGGCGACCAGAGACAGCGGTAAGGCCGCGAACAGACCCAAGCGCCGCAGCGCCGCGATCTTGTTTCGCCGAGACGCCAGGGCACGGGCCCTGCCGGCGCGCGACCGGGCTATGGCGGCGACCTCGGTTTCCCAGGCTTGAAACGCGTCGAGATCAGACGCCCCGGCGCCGTGGGCCAAGATCTCGTCGAGCAGTTCGTCGGCCTCACGCGACGACGGCCGGCCGCCCTGCTCGCGGATCGCTTGGCGCCGCAGCGCGATGAGCCGCAACTCTGAGTCGATCTTCTCGCGGTCGCGCATACCAATCAGTTTGAGAGTGCCGCGCAATTGATACAACTCCCTACAACAAAAGACCGTCACCGCATTGATGTCCGGGGCCGCAATGCGAAAGACTCGCGGTGAGCCAACCAACCCGAGCAGTGGGATTCGAGGCAATGGAAGATCACCGTGAGCCGTGACCGGGGCACCGCGTCACTATTCGCCGGCGCGCTCGTCTTCGCGCTCGTCGGTTGTTCGGCGTCGCATCCGACGGCCGTGTCCGGACCGACCACAGCCGCACGCGCCGCCGCTCCACCGCCGGCGCCGACGCGGATGCTGCCCGCCGACGCGGGAACTCCCGGCGGCGCCCAGCCTCGCCTGGCGGCGGACCCCGCGCAGTTGGCCGACGACCTGGTGGCCGACGAGCGCGCGCTGAGAGATCCGGGGACTCCCGACCCGGCGCTGACGGCGGCCGCGCATCGCGAGCAAGCGGCCTACCGCGCCATCGGGCGCCATCCCGAGTGGGACGCCACCACGCGCCCGCGCATCCCTCCGGAATTGGTCGACGTGTACGACCGCAACGTCGATGCCCGCCGGCAACTCACCGCGCTGACAGCCGTGCGAGAAACCCTGCCTGCGTGGCGCATCCAGCAACCGGCACCGGCCGACGAGTTGATGAACTACTACCACCAGGCGGAATCCGAATCCGGCGTCAGCTGGAACTACCTGGCCGCAATCAATTTCGTCGAGTCCCGCTTCGGCAGCATCGTTGGCGCAAGCACCGCCGGCGCGCAGGGACCCATGCAGTTCCTGCCCTCGACGTTCGCCGGTTACGGCCAGGGCGGCGACATCCACTCACCCCACGACAGCATCCTGGCGGCGGGCCGTTACCTGGCCGCCAACGGCTTCGCCACCGACCGCGATCGCGCCATCTACGGGTACAACCATGCCCACGAATATGTGCGCGCGGTCGACCAGTACGCGACGCTGATCGCGGCCGATCCCGCGACGTTCGCCGCGTACTACCGCTGGGATGTCTACTGCATGACGACGGCCGGCGACGTGTTGCTGCCCATCGGCTACGACGCGTCGTCACCCATCCCGGCCGCCGCCTATGTGGCGGACCACCCGCAGTGACCTTCGCGTGAGCTTTTTCGGTTCCATCCCGGAGCCTGCTACCCCATAAGACCGGCGATGGGCGCAACCCGAATGACGGCTGCGCCCACCGACCGGTGGTCGGTACAGGATCAGTACAGGGGCACCCAGACTCCGAAGAACCAGTAACCCCAACCGCCGTACTGCCAGTTGAAGACGGGAACGACGGTGAAGTCGTCGTAGTCGAACGGTCCGAAGTCGCGCCGCCCAGCATCCCAATCACGCGGCGGACCGTCCCACGGCCGGTTCCAGCCTCCCGGAGGTGGCGGACCGTCCCAGCCTCCCGGAGGCGGCGGGCCCTCCCAGCCGCGTGGTGGGTGGTGCGGAGGGGGACCGTCGTTCCAACCGTATTCACGCTCCCGCGG
>DASTKA010000565.1:0-2044 GCA_035716165.1 Mycobacterium sp.
CCAGCGAGCGCAACTCGGTCCGGTCGCCGAGGCGGGTGCCCGTCCCGTGTCCCTCGATCATCCCCACCTCGGCGGGCTTGATCCGGGCTTGGGTGATGGCCCGTTGGAACAGCCGGACTTGGGCATCGCCGCTGGGCGCGCTCAGACCGGCGCTGCGCCCGTCCTGATTCATGACGGTGGCCCGCACCTCGGCGAGGATCTGCCGGCCGGCGCGCAGCGCGCCCGATTTGCGTTGCAGCACAAACATCGCCGCTCCCTCGGCCCACACGGTTCCGCTCGCCCGTGCGCTGTAGGGCCGGCAGTATCCATCGTCGGAGAGCGCATGCTGTTTGGAGAACTCGACGAAGAAACCCGGTGAGCCCAGCACGTTGACTCCACCCGCGATGGCCAGGTCACAGTCGCCGTTCTGCAGCGAGCGCACCGCGACATGAAAGGCCACCAGCGCGGAGGCGCACGAGGAATCCAAAGTCAGCGCCGGCCCGGTCAATCCCAGCGTGTAGGCGATGCGACCCGAAATAACGCTGAGCGCGGTCCCGGCCAGCAGGTGGCCGCTGTGCTCGGAGAACTGGGCCATGTCGGGACCGTAGCCGGTGGCCGAGGCGCCGACGAAACAGCCGACATCGTGCCCGGCCAGGTCGTCGGGGTTGATGCCGCTGTTCTCGCAGGCACGCCAGGCCACCCGAAGCGCCACCCGCTGCTGCGGATCCATCACGACGGCCTCGCGGGGCGAGATGCCGAAGAACTCTGGATCGAATGTGGTTGCCCCGGTGAGGAAACCGCCGCGGTCGTGAATTTCCTTGCAGCCGCCGCGGCGCGAGCCGGCTAGCAGTTCGCGCACCGCCCAACCGCGGTCAGTCGGGAACGGTCCCAGAGCCTCACGGCCGTGTGCCAGCAGATCCCAGTAATCGTCGGGGGTTTCGATGCCGCCGGGTGCCTCCACGCCCATTCCCACGATCACGACCGGGTCGGCGCCGTCCGCAAGGCCCCCACCAAAACACTCGTCAGACTTCGGTATCACCCGGCGTTCACCTGCGCGGCCACCGCTTCAACATGGTCGTAGACGTAGAAGTGCCCGCCGTCGTACAGCGACAGGGCGAAGGATCCGGCGGTGTGCCTTTCCCACTGCCGAAGCACGGCGGCGCCGATGCGGTGGTCATCGTGGCCGCCCAGCACGTGGATGTCGGCGCCGATGCGGACGCCGGGGGTGGGTTCATACCCGTTGAAGGCCTGGTAGTCGGCGCGCACCGCGGCGGTCAGCAGTTCGGAGAACTCTTTGTCGGCAAGCAGTTCGGGGTCGGTGCCACCCAGGTCGGCGATGTCGGCCAGCAGCCCGTCGTCACTTGTCGGCAATTCGGGCATGTCGGCGACGACGCATGGCGGCGGACCCGCCGATACCCAGAGCTTGTGCACGGCCGCGCCGTGCGTCTCGGCGACGCGGGCGAACTCGAAGGCGACGACGGCGCCCAGGCTGTGCCCGAACAACTTCAGCGGTGCGACGCTGGGCCATGGCGCCGCTTGGAAGAGGCTGGCGGCCAGGTCGTGCAGGCTTTGGGGAGCGGGTTCGCTGAGGCGGTCGGCCCGTTGCGGGTACTGCACGACGTAGGTATCGTCGCCGGCTGCCAACGCCGCTGCCAGCACCCGGTAGCTCGCGGCGGCCGCACCGGCATGCGGAAACACCACGGTGGCACCGGATGATCCCTTACCGCGGCCCGGGGTCAGCTTGATCCAGGACGGGAACGTGGAAGACACGGTCAGAAGGCTATCCAATGTCATTGCGCCGCCTACGATTTCGCGGGTTGCCGAGATGCCGCCGCCAGAACCGATGCGGTGTCCATGCCGACAACCTCCAGATACAGCTCGGCGACCTGATCGAGCCGGTCGTTCTCGCCGGCGCTGAGCGCCGAGGCCAACGTCGACACGGTTCGGTTGGCGAAGACATCGGCGACCACGACGTCCGGTGCATCCAGCCAGGTCCGAATCCTCGCCACCGCCTGGGTCGCCAGCACCGAATCACCGCCGAGCGCGAAGAAGTCGTCATCGACCC
>DASTKA010000566.1:0-7708 GCA_035716165.1 Mycobacterium sp.
GTTGGCGTCCGAGTTCGGACACATCGATGTGCACCTGCTGCAGTACTCCGGGGCCATTTGGTACCCGATGGTCTACGACATGCCGGCCCGCGCCAAGGAGTCGTTCGGCATCCAGAAGCGCCAACGGCAGATGGACCGTGCTCGCCAATACCTCGCCCAGGTCGGGGCGACGTGGGTGGTCCCGTCCGCAGGCCCGCCCTGCTTCCTCGATCCGGAGTTGCGCCACCTCAATGACGACCACGCGGATCCGGCCAACATCTTCCCCGACCAGATGGTCTTCCTGGATCAGATGCGCAGGCACGGCAACGACGGCGGCCTGTTGATGATCCCCGGCTCGACCGCCGATTTCACTGGGTCCAGCCTCAATTCGCTGACCCATCCGCTGCCCACCGACCAGGTCGAGGCCATCTTCACCACGGGCAAGGCCGACTACATCGCCGATTACGCCGAGCGGATGGCACCCGTCGTCGCCGCGCAGCGGGCGGGCTGGGCCCCGGCCACCGGGGAGCCGCTGCTGGAACCGTTGCGCGCCCTGTTCGAGCCGATCATGTCGCAAAGCGACGAGATCTGTGACGGGATCGGCTACCCCGTCGAACTGGTGCTCGGGCCCGAAACGGTAGTCCTGGACTTCCCTAAACGGGCTGTGCGGGAACGTATTCCGGACGAGAAGGTTCGCTACGGGTTCGCGATAGCCCCGGAGTTGGTTCGCACAGTGCTGCGCGATCGCGAGCCCGACTGGGTCAACACCATCTTCCTGTCGACCCGTTTCCGGGCATGGCGAGTCGGCGGCTACAACGAATACCTCTACACGTTCTTCAAGTGCCTCACCGACGAGCGGATCGCTTACGCCGACGGCTGGTTCGCCGAGACGCACGACGACTCGGCGTCAGTCATCCTGGACGGCTGGGAGATTCAGCGCCGCTGTCCGCACCTCAAAGCCGACCTGTCGAAGTTCGGTGTCGTCGAAGGAGATACGCTCACCTGCAACCTGCATGGTTGGCAGTGGCGACTGGAGGACGGGCGCTGTCTGACCGCGAAGGGCCACCAATTGCGGAGCTGCCGGGCGTGAACGATTCCTACGATGATGGCCTGGTCCAGCTGGATCGTGCGGCGATCACGCTGCGCCGCTACCACTTTCCTTCGGGCACCGCAAAGGTGATCGCTCTCGACGCGATCCGCGGGTACAAAGCCGAACACCTGGGTCTTTTCACCGAGCGGTTCCGGATCTGGGGCAGCTCCGACTTCCGCCGCTGGCTGCCGCTGGACATCAGCCGGCCGCTCAAGTCGACCTTGATCACCCTGGACGTGCCGGGGACGCGGTTCAAGCCCGCGTTCACGCCGGCGCGTCCCGAACAGTTCACCGCCCTGCTGGACGAGCTGCTGCGGCAGCGCGGCTAGGACGGCTGAGTCCGGCCGCGGTCGGCGAGCGCTTGCCGCGCCGCGTTGTAGCCGGGAATGAACGTGATTCCGGGGCCGCCGTGGCAGCCCGCGCTGCCCAGATAGAGCCCTTCGATGGGGATCGGCTGGCCGAGAAAGCCCCGCGGGCCGGGCCGGTTGGGCCCAATCTGGTTGGCGTTCAACAGGCCATGGCAGTAGTCGCCGCCGGGGGCGCCGAACATGACGCCCATGTGCTTGGGCGTGAAGGTGGTGTGGCGGATGATGCTGCGTTCGAAATTCGGCGCGAGCCGGGTGATCTTGTCGATCACTCGCCGGCCCATCTCGACCTTGGCCTGCCCGTAGTCCACGTCCCCCTCGATCGGGAAGAACAGCGCGAAGGCCGATGCGGCGTGCTTTCCCTCGGGCGCCAGGTCCGGGTCGTTTTGCGACGGGATCTGCAGGACGACCGTCGGGTCGGCCGGGACGATTCCACGCCGCGCGTCCTCCCACTGCTGCTGGACTTCCTCCGGCGTGCAGAACAGGCCGATCGAGGCCTGCATGGCGGGCTCGTTGAGGGCCTCGTACGGCGCGGCGAAGACGGGGGCCTCCTCGAGGGCGAAATGCATTTGCAGATAGCTGCCGCGGTGGTCGATGCGCGCATAGCGTTCCCGGATGTCGGCGGGCAGTGCGGCCGGATCGATCATCTCGTTGAGCGTGATGTCCGGCGCGATGCCGGAGACGACGATCGGGGCGCTCAACGTCTCCCCCGCCTCGGTGCGCACCCCGGTCACCCGTCCGTCGCCGACCAGAATGTCGGTCACCTTGGTGCGCAATCGAACTTCGCCGCCGTGACTCTCCAGCACGTCGCACAGATGCGAGGTGAGCGCGCCGATGCCACCGCGCAGCTTTTTCATCTGCATGGTGTCGCCGTCGGGAACGCCGAGGCCAAACGCCAGCGCCGCCGCGCTACCCGGCGTGGCCGGGCCACGGTAGAGCGTGTTGACGGCCAGGACGGTCATCGAACCGCGCAGCGCGCCGTGCTTCTCGCGGTCCGGCAGATACCGGTCCAACACGTCGGTGACCGATCCGAACAGCATGTCGTCGATCGCTGAGCGCTCGAATTCGTTTGTGGCGCAAGCATACATCTCATCGATGCTCTTCGGGGGTGTTCCGGCTTCGAACCGGCCCAGCGCGCGGGTGGGGCCCTGGCTCCACGCCATCAGCCCCGCCATGCCGTTCACGGCGTCGGCCCCGTGCACCTCGTTGAGATGCGTGAAGAGCTTGATGGGGTCGCTGTACTGCACCAGCGGATCGTCGCCGACCCCGCGCACCGCCACCGACATCACGTCGAGGTCGATGGTCGGCAGCGTGTCCAGACCCAGCTCGTCGACCACCACCTGTGCCGTGGGGAATTGCACCGAGCCGGCGATTTCGAACTGGTACCCGTCGAAAAGTTCGACGGTGGAGGCCATGCCGCCCGCATAGAGCTTGGAGTCCAGGCACAGCGTGCGCAGTCCGGCCTTCTGCAGCAGCACGGCCGCGGTCAGCCCGTTGTGCCCTGCACCGATGACGATCGCGTCGTATTCAGTCATGTCCTGCCCTCCGAAGGGAGGCTCGCACGCCCGCAAAGTTTTGTCAATTATGACGAAACTGCGGTGAGCCACGTCCCGGAAATGCCGCCGCGCAGCGACTCGAGCGCCTCATGGGTGATCCGGGCCAGCTCGCCGAGCGACCGGTCGTCGCCGACCATCCAGACCTCCATGGCACCGAACACCGCGGCCGCGATGCACCGCGCGCTCACCGTGACGCGCAGCCGCACATCAGGCGTGCGATCGGCGGCGCCTTTTCGCCGGCGCAGCCGCTCCTCGATGGCGTCGGCCAGGTCGGCCTGGACGTCGCGAATGTGGCGGACGATGCGGCCCTGGTCGAGGTCGCCGCCGCGCAGCGCGGCGATCTTCGTCACGGCCTCAACGTCATAGGGGAACGCGAAGACGGCCGCCTGCACCGAGTCGACGATCGGCTCGTCCACCGGTCTGGCGTCCAGCGCCGCCCGAAACCAGTGCAGCCCCGTGTAGTCGGCAAAGAGCAGGTCGTGCTTGGAACCGAAGTGGCGGTAGAACGTGCGCAGCGACACCCCGGCGTCGGCGGCGATCTGCTCGGCCGACGTGTCCTCCACGCCCTGGGCCAGGAACCGCACCACGGCGGCCTGGCGCAGCGCTTCACGCGTGCGCTCGCTGCGCGCAGTCTGAGCGGGCCGGATCATGGCAGTAACGTATCAGGAATTCTTTTGACAATATTGACAAAACTTTGCGGCGGGGGTGACACTGCGCCCATGGTCTCCATCATCGTGCACTTCCTGCTCGGACTTGCCTGTATCGCAGGGCTCATCGCGTCCAACCCGAAGATCTACGCCAGACCTCAAGGCGGCCCGTGGCTTTCGCCGTTGGAATGCGTGTACTACGTCGCCGGCATAGCGTCGATCGCGTTGGGATACTGGTTCAACATCCACTTCGTGATGGCGGCGCACGGCCAGGGCAACCTGATCTCCGGGCCGGCCAGCTATCCAGAATTCATCAAGGGGCAGTTCGCCACCCCGGCCTGCGGCTCGGGAAACCAGGACTACATGATCGCGAATGTCATTCTGATGCCTGTGTTTACCATCGTCGACGGCCTGCGGCGCGGCATCCAGCGCCCATGGCTCTTCTTCCTGTCCAGTTTCTTCACCAGCTTCGCATTCCCGTTCGCGTTCTACTTCGCGACGCTGGAACGCCAACGCCGGCACGAGCGCGCCGCGGTGGTCACGCCGGTCGCGGCCTGACCCGGCTCGCGGCCTCGACCGCGTTGCGCCGCGCGGTGTCCACGTCCTCGGCGTAGGCGAGTGCGACACCCATCCGCCGTTTGACGAAGCTTTCCGGCTTCCCGAACAGGCGCAGGTCGGTGCGCGGTACACGAAGCGCGTCGGCCACACCGTCGAAGACCACGCCCTTGGCGTCCACACCGCCGTAGATCACCGCGCTGGCGCCCGGCGTTCTGCACGTGGTGTCGACCGCAAGCCCGAGGATGGCACGCGCGTGCAGCTCGAATTCGTTCTGCCACTGGGTGATCATCGTGACCATACCGGTGTCGTGCGGCCGGGGGCTGACCTCGTTGAACCACACGTGGTCGCCCTTGACGAACAGCTCGACTCCGAAAATCCCTTGCCCGCCCAGTTTTTCAGTGACAGCCCCGGCGATGACTTGCGCGTTCTCCAGCGCGGCGGCCGGCATCGCGTGCGGCTGCCAGCTCTCGACGTAGTCGCCGCTGACCTGCTTGTGGCCGATCGGTGCGCAGAACTGGGTGCACACCGCGCCGTCGTCGCCGCGCGCCCGGACCGTCAACAGTGTTATCTCGTAATCGAAGTCGATGAATCCCTCGACGATCACGCGGCCGTGGCTGACTCGGCCTCCGGCCATCGCACGGGTCCAGGCCGCCGCGACGTCGTCGGGTCCGTCGAGCTTGCTCTGCCCCTTGCCCGAGCTGCTCATCACCGGTTTGACGACGCAGGGATAACCGATGAACGCTGCGGCCGCCTGCAATTCGGCCGGCGAATCGCAGAACCGGTACGGGCTGGTGGGCAGGCCGAGGGTTTCGGCGGCCAGGCGCCGAATTCCCGCACGGTCCATGGTCAGGCGCGCCGCGCGGGCGGTGGGGATCACCCGCACCACGCCGGCCGCTTCCAGTTCCTCGAGCGCCCCGGTGGCGATGGCCTCGATCTCCGGAACGACCACGTCGGGCCTTTCCGCCTCGATCAGGGCCTTGAGCTGGTTCGGATCCGACATCGTGATGGTCCGCGCATGGTGGGCGACCTGCTGGCCCGGCGCGTTGTCGTAGGAGTCGACGGCGATGGTTTCCACCCCGAGGCGCTGTAGGGCGATCACCACCTCGCGGCCGAGTTCGCCGGAGCCGAGCAGCATGACCCTGGTCGCCTCCGGCGACAGTGGAGTCCCGATGGTGGTCATCGAGCGACGGGCTCCAACACCTCGGCGCCGACGAACGGCACCAGCGCCTCGGGCACCCGCACGCTGCCGTCGGGCTGCTGGTGGTTTTCCAGGATCGCCACCAGCCAGCGCGTGGTGGCCAGCGTGCCGTTGAGCGTGGCCGCGGTCTGCGGTTTACCCGCCTCGTCGCGATAGCGGGTGGCCAGCCGCCGGGCCTGGAACGTAGAGCAGTTCGATGTGGAGGTCAGCTCGCGGTAGGCGCCCTGCGTGGGAATCCAAGCCTCACAATCGAATTTACGGGCGGCCGACGAGCCGAGATCGCCCGCGGCGACGTCGATCACCCGATACGGCACCTCGATGCGCGCGAGCATTTCGCGCTGCCAGCCCAGCAGCCGCTGGTGTTCGGCCTCGGCGTCGGGGGGTGTGCAGTAGACGAAGCCCTCGACCTTGTCGAACTGATGCACCCGGATGATGCCGCGGGTGTCCTTGCCGTAGCTGCCGGCCTCGCGGCGGAAGCACGACGACCAGCCCGCGTAGCGCAGCGGGCCGCCGGACAGGTCGAGGATCTCGCCGGAGTGATAGCCGGCCAGCGGCACCTCCGAGGTGCCCACCAGATAGAGGTCGTCGGCCTCGACCCGGTAGACCTCCTCGGCGTGCGCGCCCAGGAATCCGGTGCCGGCCATCACCTCCGGGCGCACCAGCACGGGCGGGATCATCGGGATGAACCCGTTCTCGACGGCCAGCCGCAACGCCAGCTGCAGCAGGCCGAGCTGGAGTAGCGCGCCGCTGCCGGTCAGGAAGTAGAACCGCGACCCGGACACCTTGGCCCCGCGCTGCATGTCGATCAGACCGAGCGATTCACCGAGCTCCAGATGGTCCTTCGGGTTGTCGATCGCGGCGGGTTCGCCGACCACGTCGAGGACGGCGAAGTCGTCCTCCCCGCCGGCGGGCACCCCGTCGATGACGACGTTGGAAATCGCCATGTGCGCCGCGGTGAACGCCGTCTCCGCGTCGGCCTGGGCGGCTTCGGCGGCCTTCACCTGCTCGGCCAGCTCCTTCGCGCGCGCCAGCAACGCCGGACGCTCCTCGGGCGACGCCTTGCCGACGCTCCTGCTGGCTGTCTTCTGCTCGGCGCGCAGCCCGTCGGCCGACGAGATCGCGGCCCGCCGGGCGGCGTCGGCCGCCAACAGCGCGTCGACCAGCGCCGGGTCCTCCCCACGACTGAGTTGCGAACGGCGCACGGCGTCGGGGTCTTCCCGGAGCAGCTTCAGGTCGATCACGGCCCTGAGACTACTTTCATCGGTTCCGGCCGACCGGCAGAGCATCCGCCCGGCCAGCCGCAGGACTCACATCCGTAACGTTTTTTCACCGGTCTCAGGTGCTCCTGTCAGAATGGACCGGATGTCACAAGCGCCCGAGAAGGAACTGTCGGAAGGCCGAGGGGTCGAGTCGTCCACCGCCTCGACCGGTGAGTCGTCCAAACAGCAGCCCGCCGCCTTCCTGTGGCCACGCAGCCTGCAGGCCAGGGCGACCCGGCGCGCGCTGCTGCTGACCGCGCTCGGCGGCCTGTTGATCGCCGGGCTGGTCACCGCGATCCCCGTCGGTGGTCCCGGGTCGAGCCGGTTCCTCGACAGCAGCCCCGTGCGCAGCACCGGAACCAAGAGCGACGCCGCCTTAAACCGAGCTTCCACCGGCGAATGCCTGATGTGGCCGGACACCACCCTGGAGTCGGCGAGGGTCGTCAACTGCGGCGACGACCACAAGTTCGAGGTCGCCGAATCCATCGACATGCGGACGTTCCCGGGCTCCGAGTACGGGCCCAACGCGGCCCCCCCGACGCCGGCGCGCATCCAGCAGATCACCCAAGAGCAGTGCGAGGCCGCCGTCCGCACCTACCTCGGCCCCAAGTTCGATCCGAACAGCAAGTTCACCGTCAGCCTGCTGTGGCCCGGCGACAAGGCATGGCGGCAGAACGGCGATCGCCGCATGCTGTGCGGCCTGCAACTGCCCGGCATGAGCAATCAGCAGCAGGCCTTCAAGGGCAAGGTCGCCGACGTCGACCAGTCCAAGGTGTGGCCGGCCGGGACGTGCCTGGGTATCGACTCGGCGACCAACCAGCCGACCGATGCGCCGGTCGACTGCGCGACGCCGCACGCCATGGAGGTCACGGGCACGGTCAACCTGGGCGAGAAGTTTCCCGGCGGCCTGCCCGCCGAGCCCGACCAGGACGGCTTCATCAAAGACTCGTGCACCAAGATGACGGACGCATATCTGGCGCCGGTCAAACTGCGCACCACCACCCTGACGCTGATCTACCCGACGGTGCCGCTGGCCAGTTGGACGGCGGGCAGCCG
>DASTKA010000567.1:0-2844 GCA_035716165.1 Mycobacterium sp.
GTTCGTCCTGCTCAATATGGACGCCCCGCAGCACACCCACCTGCGAAAGATCATCTCGCGGGGCTTCACCCCGCGGGCCGTCGAGCGGCTGCGCGACGATCTCGCCGAGCGCGCCAGGCAGATCGTCGCCGGCGCCGCGGCGGAGGGTTCCGGCGATTTCGTCGAACAGGTGTCCTGCGAGCTTCCGCTGCAGGCCATCGCCGGGCTGCTGGGTGTGGCCCAGGAGGACCGCAAGAAGCTGTTTCACTGGTCCAACGAGCTGGTCGGTGACCAGGATCCCGAATTCGCCCGCAATGACCCCATGGGGGCCTCGCTCGAATTGATCACGTACGCAATGCAGATGGCCGCCGACCGGGCGCAGAACCCCGGGCCGGATATCGTGACCAAGCTGATCGAGGCCGACATCGACGGCCACAAGCTGTCCGACGACGAGTTCGCCATGTTCGTCATGTTGCTGGCCGTGGCCGGCAACGAGACCACCCGCAACTCCATCACTCAGGGCATGATGGCCTTCACCGACTTCCCCGACCAATGGGAGCTGTACAAGCGCGAGCGTCCCGTCACCGCGGCCGACGAAATCGTCCGATGGGCCACCCCGGTGACCTCGTTCCAGCGGACCGCCCTAGAGGACTACGAGCTGTCGGGCGTTAAGATCAAAAAGGGCCAGCGCGTCGTAATGGTTTACCGCTCAGCCAATTTCGACGAGGAAGTGTTCGACGACCCGTTCACCTTCAACATCCTGCGTGATCCCAACCCCCACGTGGGGTTCGGTGGCACCGGCGCGCACTACTGCATCGGGGCGAACCTGGCGCGCATGACCATCGACCTGATGTTCAACGCGATCGCCGATGCGATGCCCGACCTCGAATCGGTCGGCAAGCCCGAACGGCTGCGGTCGGGCTGGCTCAACGGAATCAAGCACTGGCAGGTCGACTATCACACCAACGGTGCTCCAAAATGTCCTGTCGCGCATCAGACCCCGGGGTGACAAGCTAAGGGCATGCCCACTCATCGAGCCGTCCATGTCCCGTCCGCAGGTGCAGCTTTGGAGCTGGTCGACGCGGAAACCAAACCACCGGGTCGCGATGAGGTACGGCTGACGGTCGCCGCGTGCGGAATCTGCGGCACCGACGCGCACTTCGTCAACGGTGGGTTCCCCGGTATGTCGTGGCCGCTGACCCCCGGGCATGAGATCGCCGGCAAGGTCGCCGAAATCGGGGATGGTGTACAGGATTTCGCAATCGGTGATCGCGTCGCTGTCGGCTGGTTCGGCGGATGTTGTTATCGCTGCGACCAATGCCGCAAGGGCCTTTTCATTCATTGCGAGAACGGCAAGGTGCCGAGTTGGCAGTATCCCGGCGGATACGCGGAGTCGGTGACCGTGCCGGTCAGCGCGCTGGCCCGCATACCGGCCGAGCTTTCCGACGCCGAAGCCGCCCCGATGGGTTGCGCGGGTGTGACCACCTATAACGCCTTGCGGCACACCAAGGCGCTGCCCGGCGATCGGGTGGCGATACTCGGGATCGGCGGCCTGGGCCACCTGGGAGTCCAGTTCGCGCGGGCGATGGGTTTCGAGACGATCGCGATCAACCGCGGAACCGGCAAGGCCGATGATGCCCGAAAACTGGGTGCCCAGCACTACATCGACTCCACGGCCAACGATCCGGCCGAGGCGCTGAAGGATCTGGGTGGCGCGACGGTCGTCCTGGCCACCGCGGGCAATTCAGAGGCCATGGCCGCTACAGTCGGCGGCATCCTGCCCCAAGGAGAACTGGTCACCATCGGGGTGACACCCGAGCCGCTACCGATCAGTCCGGTGCAGCTGATAACGCCGGGCATCAGCATCGTGGGCCACCCGTCCGGGACGGCGAAGGATGTCGAAGACACAATGCATTTCGCGGTCTTGGCCGGCGTGCGGGCATGGATCGAGGAACTGCCGCTGTCGCAGGCCGCGGACGGCTACGCGGCGCTGGAGAATGGTCAAGCGCATTACCGCACCGTTTTGACGATGTGACACAGTCAATCCGTGGCTTCCGACAAAGGCGCGGTGTGGACGATCGGCCCGGCTGACGGTGAATTGCTGCTGTACACCGGTGTTACGGGCCGGGCGGCGCGGATGGGCCATCGCCTGACCATCGCGATGACCCGCTGGCGCGCGGGCGTCAACTGGGCCGACTCCCGACCCGTCGGCGCGCAGCTTACGGTCGAGACCGATTCGTTGGACGTGCTGCGCGGTGACGGGGGTGTCAAGGGACTGTCCGGGGCCGAGAAGGCGCTGGTGCGTGCCAACGCCCTGAAGTCGTTGTCTGCCAATCGATTCCCCGAGATCCGCTATACCGCCGACGTCATCGAGGAAATCTGCGACGGGTATCGGCTGGCCGGCACGCTCGAAATCCGCGGAGCGTCTCGAGACCACGTCGTCGAGGTGCACACAGAAGACCTCGGGGACTCATGGCGGATGTCCGTCGAATCCACCATCCGTCAGTCCGATTACGGCATCAAGCCGTACTCGCTGTTGATGGGCTCGGTCCAAGTCGCGAACGACGTGTCGTTGTCTTTCTCCGCGGTTCGCGCCCAAGGAGATTGAGCGCGCCGGCCGATGACGCCGACGAAATCAGGGTTGTGGGTCAGTCGTCGCACGCGGGGCCGAATCAGCCGCCGCATCGCCGGTGTCACCGGGTATGTGTTCGAGGACCCGGGTCAAGTAGGGCTGTCGGCTACCGCCGTCCGACTGTTGCCCGCCGGCGGCGCCCGGTTGCCCTTCTGGAGCGCTCGGTTCCGGAACCGGTTCGCCGGCAGCCGGCATCGCCTGCGGGGCCGGCGGGTTGGTCTGCGGGGCTGCCG
>DASTKA010000568.1:0-2343 GCA_035716165.1 Mycobacterium sp.
TGGAAGCGGATGCGCGAAGAAGCGCCGCTGTACTACAACGAGAAGTACAACTTCTACGCGCTGAGCCGATACGACGACGTGGTGCGCGAACTGCCGAACTGGGAGACCTACCGCTCCGGCAAGGGCACTACCGCCGACATCTTGTTCGCGAATATCGAAGTGCCCCCGGGTATCTTGTTGTTCGAGGATCCTCCGCTGCACGACCTGCACCGCAAACTGCTGTCCCGCGTTTTCACCCCCCGGCGCATGCTGGCCGTGGAGGATCTGGTGCGGGGGTTCTGTGTCGGCGAGCTCGACCCGCTGGTCGGCGGGACCGGCTTCGATTTCATCGCGGATCTGGGCGCGATGATGCCGATGCGGACCATCGGGTACCTCCTGGGCATTCCCGAGGCCGACCAAGAGAAAATACGCGACCGCAGCGTCGCCAACATCGGATTGTCCGCGGACAGCGACCCCGCCGCGATCGACGCGAACGTCTTCGCGAATTCCATTGCCCTGTTCGCCGAGTACATCGAGTGGCGGGCCGATCATCCATCCGACGACCTCATGACCGAACTCTTGCGGGCCGAGATCGATGAGCCCGACGGCACGCGGCGTCCCCTGTCGCGCACCGAGGTGCTGGCTTATACCGCGATGATCGCCGGTGCCGGCAACGAAACCACCGCTCGCTTAATCGGTTTCATGGGTCAGCTGCTGTCGGATCACCCGGACCAACGCCGTGAACTCGTTGCGGACCCGTCGCTGATTCCCGGGGCGATCGAGGAGACGCTGCGATACGAGCCGCCGTCACCGGTGCAGGCCCGCTACGTGGCGCGCGATGCCGAGCACTATGGGCGGGTGGTTCCCGAGGGGTCGTTCATGTTGCTGCTGAACGCGTCGGCCAACCGCGACGAAAGCCACTTCCCGGATGCGGATCGCTACGACATCCACCGCCGCGGAGGCCATCTCAGCTTCGGGCAGGGTTTGCATTTCTGCCTGGGCTCGGCGCTGGCCCGGCTCGAAGCGCGGGTGGCCTTCGAAGAGGTGCTGAAGCGTTGGCCGGACTGGGAAGTCGACTATGCCAACGCCAAGCGGGCGCACACCGCGAGCGTGCGTGGGTGGGCACGGCTGCCCGTCGTCACGGCCTGACGGTCCGCCGAACGCCCGGCTGGCCGCACCTTCGAACGCGAACGCCCGGCTAGCCGCACACTCGGCCGAGGAGAGCAGGCTAGGTGTCGCTCCGGTCCACCAACACCGCGCCGTCGGGCTGATTTCCCAAGGTCTGCAACGGAATATCGTCGCCCTGGGCGGTGAGGCGCACGATCTGGGCTAGTTGCCCCGGGGCGTCGCACTGCAGATAGTGGTCGGCGCTGGGAATCACCCAGTAGCGATTGCGGCCCGGCTTGTTCTTCAGATACGTCTGCCAGACATGGTTGGGGACCCGCAACGGTGAAACGTTGTCGTGGACGCCCCACACGACGGTCGTGTTGACGTCACTCATGGAAAGCGCTTCCAGCCAACCGGTTTCGTCGGCCGCGCGCTCGTGCAGATATTGGATAGTGTCGGGCAGCACGCGAACGCCGTCGTTGTGAGCGAAGCACTTGGCCAATGCGGCGATCTCCGGATCTTCCAGTGTGCGTCGCGGCATGAACGTGCTGGCGCCCATGCCGGCCGCCAGCATCTCCGGCGTCGTCGCTGCCGCGGTGGCTCGCGCGGTGGCCGGGTCGAGCAGCGCCGTCTGGAATGCCGTGAGGTTGGACAGCGGAAGGTAGATGTTGGCGTTGGTCAGGATCAGGTCGACGGGGACGGCCGGCGGATCCTGGGTGGCCAGCATGCCCAGTGCGATCATGCCCACGCTGCTGCCGCGGTCGTGGGTGAGCATGCGGTATTCGGTGAGCTGCCACACCTGAGTGATCGCGTGAACAAGCAGGCGTGCGTCGTCGTAGAGCGAGTACACGTATGGCTCGGGTGGTTTGTCGGAGAGCCCGTAGCCCGGGAAGTCCAATAGGTATATGTCGAAGTCCGCGCTCAGTTCACCCGCCAGCGCGAAGTAGTCGATGCTGCTGGTCGGAAAGCCATGCACCAACACCAGTGCGGGCGCACCGGGAGTGCCGCACCGGCGAGCGAACACCGTGACCTCTTGGCCGTCGTTGGCGGCGGTCGTCGAGCGCCAACGAAGCTCGGTGCCGCCGTCTTGCCACTGCGCAAAGATATCCAAGCTGACAGCATCGCAGAGGCGGCAGCGACAGACAACTACCCGCCTACGGGCACGTCACATGAATCCCGAATGTGGCGTCCCGCAAACCACTTTGGCCGGGTGTGGTCGCTTGGCCCGTCCCGGTCACCGTGTAGCTCTTGCCGTCA
>DASTKA010000569.1:0-2350 GCA_035716165.1 Mycobacterium sp.
AATCCACCACGACGAGAGGCGAGACCATGACGACGCGACGGTTGATCATCGGCGTGGGCGCCGTGCTGTTACTGGCGGGAATCATCGGGCTGCTGACGCCGGTGTCGGTTTCCGACAGCAACGGCCATTCGGTCGGATGCGGAAACGCCGTCGCGACTGACTATTCCGAGGCCAGAAACGCGAACAACAGCAACGGGGCGAACATCCCGATTCTGAATCAGATCATCCCGCACACCGACTATGTGGCGCAGTGCCAGTCGTCGGTGGGCAGCCGCCGCGCCTGGGCGATACCGCTAGCTGTGGTCGGGCTGATCGCGATCGGCGCGACGTTGCTGACGGGGCGTCGAGGGGCGGCGACGGGCGCTTAGCCCGCCTCAGATCACCCGAATCCGCGCGGCGTTGCGCAGCCCCTGCGGCGCGACGCGCGAAAGGGCATACAGCGCATAGGCTTCCGGTGCGACCGGACGAATCGGCTTCTTCTTCTGGACCGACGACAGGATCGCGTTGGCGACCTTCTCGGGGCCGTAGTGCCGCAGCGCGAACATCTTGCCCAGCTGCCCGCGGCGGCCGTCGACCGCCTCGGTCTGCTTCCCCGCTGGCGCATCGAATCGCGTGGTGTTGATGATGTTCGTGTCGATGACCCCGGGGCAGATCGTGGTCAGGCCCACCCCGGCGGCGTCGAGTTCGGCGCGCAGGCAGTCGGAGAACATGTAGGTCGCCGCCTTCGACGTGCAGTAGGCGCTCAGCGACTGCAGCGGGGCGTAGGCCGCCATCGACGACACGTTGACGATGTATCCGCCGGTGCCGCGCTCGACCATCCGGCGCGCGAACGCCCGGCACCCGTTGACCACACCGCCGAGGTTGACGTCGAGTACCCGGTCGAACTGCTCGGGCGGGGTGTCCAGGAAGCCGCCCGCGTGCCCGATGCCGGCGTTGTTGACGACGATGTCGGGGACGCCGTGTTCGCTGCTGACCCGCTCGGCGAACGACTCCACCGCCTGCGCGTCCGACACGTCGAGCACGTAAGGGTGCGCGACGCCGCCCCGGGTCGCGATCTCGGTCGCGGTGGCCTTGACGGCCGCCTCGTCGATATCGCTGATGACCAGCTCGGCGCCTTCCCGCGCGAACGCGAACGCCGTCTCGCGGCCGATGCCGCTGCCTGCGCCGGTGACCGAAACCAGGGTGTCGCCGAACGACCCGCGGGGACGCCCCACCTGCGCCCGCAGCAGCGCGCGGCTGGGTGGGTTGCCCTCGGCGTGGTCGGCGAACTCGCGCACCGCCGCCGCCAGCACCTGCGGGTGCGACATCGGCGAGAAGTGACCGGCCTGGATGTCGCGGCGCCACAGCCGCGGCACGAAGCGCGGGGTGTGGTCGTAGCCGTAGGGCCGCACGTACTTGTCCTTGGTGTTGACGATGAGCTGCACCGGCACATCGATGACCGCGACGCCCTGCTTGCGACCGGAGAAGGACCGAAAGTAGTTGGCGGGATAGGTTTTTACCGAATGGGCGGCATCGGAGGCCAGTTTCTCGGAGTGCCGGATCTGTTCGACGGGGATGTTGTCGACGGCATTGCGCCGCAGCGCCGGCACCGACAGAGTCAGCCGCAGGAACAGCGGCGCGAGCACCGGTATCGAGAAGAAGATCATGTAGGTCAACCGCAGCGCCTGGCTGATCGCCCGCACGAAGGTGCGCGGCTTCCACGGCGCCCGCAGACCGCTGAAGATGTAGTCGACCAGCTGGTCCTGAGCGGGTCCGGACACCGACGTGAACGTGGCGACCCGGTCACTGGCGCCGGGCCGCTTGAGGTAGTGCCACACCCCCACCGAGCCCCAGTCGTGGGCGAGCACGTGCACGGGCCGGCCCGGGCTCAGCTCGCCGGTCACCGCGGCGAAGTCGTCTGCGAAGCGGTCCATGGTGTACGCCGACACCGGCTTGGGCGCCGACGACATGCCGACCCCGCGGTTGTCGTAGCGGAAGATCCGGAACCGCTCGGCCAGCAGCGGGACGACCCCGTCCCACAGCACATGCGAGTCAGGGAAGCCGTGCACGAGCACGACGGGCAGGCCCTCGGCGTTGCCCTCTTCGTAGACCGCGATGCGGGCGCCGTCGGCGCTGTCGACGAAACGCTGCGGTTGTTGTTGTGTTGGCGGCATCTCCGACCTCCCCGCTCTGGCTGCTGTGGCCACACCGTAGCAAGCGCGATCGGTGTCATCCGCCAAGCGCGGGGTGTCTGCCCTGGATGTGTGCCGACGAGGGCGCAGTGACAGGATAGTTTGGATTGCGACTGCGCCTTCCGCAAGCGAGCTGATCGACCCGCCCCGACCCACGAGCGATCGAGGAGTCAGAAAAG
>DASTKA010000570.1:0-2282 GCA_035716165.1 Mycobacterium sp.
AGCATCGTGGCTGTGGCGGTGAACGAGATGATGGCGACCCCGACATTGCACACGCTGAAATCGCGGTCCCTGAAGATCACCAACGGAATCAGCGGCTCGTTGGCGTTCAGCGACTGCCAAAACGCGAAGGCCGTCATGAATCCGACGCCCGCGACGATCAGCGCCCAGATCCACGGTTGCCAGTGCGCGGCCTGCCCCTGTTGCAGGCCGAACACGATCAGAAAGATCCCGATGCCGGACAACGCGACGCCGATCAGGTCCAAGCGGTGCGACTGGGTCGGCAGCACCGGAATCAGCCAATACGCCAAACCCAGCCCGAGGACGCCGATGGGGACGTTGACGAAGAAGATCCACTGCCAGCCCAGCCCGTCGACCAGGACACCGCCGGCCAGGGGGCCGACCAGGCTGGCGACACCGGCGGTCGCACCCCACAGGCTCACCGCGACGCCGCGCCGCTCCGACGGGAAGATCCGGGTGATGGTCGACAGGGTCTGCGGGGTGAGCAGCCCGGCGCCGACGCCCTGCGCGACACGCGCCGCGATCAGCATGGCGGCGCTGCCGGCCAGTCCGCACCACACCGAGGAGGCGGTGAACACCACCAGGCCGATCAGGTAGAGGTTCTTGGGCCCGAACCGGTCACCCAGGCGCCCGGCCACCAGCAACACGACCGCGTAGCCCAGCAGGTAAGCGCTGGTCACCCAGACCACGGTGTCGTAACCGATGCGCAGGCTGGCCATGATGGTCGGGTTTGCGATCGCGACGATGGTCGAGTCGACCATGATCATGAAGAAACCGATCATCATCGCCCACAGCGGGTTCCACGGATTCTGTGACTGCGGCGAGCTCCGGGTGAGAAACTCCCAGCGGTTGGCGGCCTGGGCCGGCCCCGATCCCGCGCCCCCCGGTCTCCCGGGCACGCGGGGCGTAGCCGTCGTCATCCACCCCACCTCGTTTCGCTATCGGTCCCGACGATGCTGCTCAGCCCTAGCGGCCCGCCTCGTCGACCGGTCGAACCCACCCAGGAGATACACCACGCGCGCGGCGCGGTAAACAGCATGGGGACCGACAAACTGCACGGACCGTCGCAGACATCCAGCCCGCATTATTCCCGCTGAGGCAACGGACCGGCAGCCAAGGACCCGGTCAGGCCGGATAACGCGGCAGGATCCGCCGCCGGCGCGTTAGCCTGGTGGAACGCCATTTGCAGGAGAGACAACATGCGGGCTCGACGGAACAAGTCGCCGAACCGGTTTTTCACCGTGTCCAACGCCGAACAGGCGCCGGCCGCCGACAACGGCCGGCCCAAAATGTCCGCGCGCGCGTTGGCCCAGGTCATCGAGCGAAGCTCGCGGTTGCAGGGCCCGGCCGCCGAGGCGTATGTGGCCCGGCTGCGCAACGCGCACCCCAATGCCAGCCCGGCGCAGATACTGGCGAAGCTGCAGAAGCGATACCTGGCCATCGTGACGGCCGGCGGCGTTGCCGTGGGGGCCGCGGCGACCATCCCGGGCATCGGCACGATCAGTGCCCTGTCCGCCGCCGCCGCGGAAACGGTGACGTTCCTGGAGGCCACCGCGTTCCTGGTGCTGGCGGTGGCGGTGGTCTACGACATCCCGGCCGATCACCGGGAGCGACGCCGCGCGCTGGTGCTCGCGGTCCTCGTCGGTGACGACAGCAAGCACGCCGTCGCGCAGCTGGTCGGCCCGGGGCGCACCAACGGGGGCTGGATCTCCGAGAGCCTGGCGGCTCTGCCGCTGTCGTCGATGTCGGGGCTGAACTCACGGCTACTCAAGTCGTGGGTCAGGAAGTACACCCTGCGCCGCGGCGCTCTGCTGTTCGGCAAACTGCTGCCGGTCGGGATCGGCGTTGTCGTGGGTGCCATCGGCAATTACACGACCGGCAAGAAGATGATCCGCAACGCCAACCGGGCTTTCGGCGCACCACCGGCGCGCTGGCCACGCGCGCTGCATCTGGTGCCGCCCGTCCACGAAGCCGGCTAGCTCCGGTCTGCCCCGGTCAGCCTGGCGGATCGGCGGTGAAAGGTTAGCCTTTATAGGGCGGAACAATGGGTATCGCCATGGGTGTGAGGTGCCCGGCCATCCGGGGCCGACAACGGTGCAGGCGCCGCGGGAATGCGCCTGCGAAACATAAGGATTGAGGCGAACTGCGGTCGTGAGCAACATAAGTTCACCATTCGGGCAAAACGAATGGCTGGTCGAGGAGATGTACCGCAAGTTCCGCGACGACCCCTCGTCGGTCGATCCGAGCTGGCACGAATTTTTGGT
>DASTKA010000571.1:0-3486 GCA_035716165.1 Mycobacterium sp.
CCCGATTGAGGCTGCGGCGCAGGTGATTCCCGGAGAACCCGTTCTTGATGCCCTGTTCGACGCGGGTGCACCGGGCGGCGAACGGAACCGAGTCGCCGTCATGGCTGACGAGCGCGTTGATGTACGACTGCGCCGCGGCAACGCGGCTCTCCTTCGAGACGAGCACTACGAGTTAGATGCGCTCGATGATGGTGCCGGTCGACAGGGCGCCACCGGCGCACATGGTGATCAGCGCGGTGGTCTGGTCGGTGCGCTCGAGTTCGTGCAGCGCGGTGGTGATCAGCCGGCTGCCGGTGCAGCCGACCGGGTGGCCCAGCGCGATCGCCCCGCCGTTGACGTTGACCCTGGCCATGTCCGGGTCGTGCACCCGTGCCCACGACAGCACCACCGAAGCGAACGCCTCGTTGATCTCGGTGATGTCGATGTCGCCCATCTTCATCCCGGCCTTCTCCAGCACCTTCGCCGTCGACTGCACCGGCCCGTCCAGGTGGTAGTACGGCTCGGCGCCGACCAGCGCCTGGCTGACGATGCGGGCCCGCGGACGCAGGCCCAGCGCCTTGGCCTTCTCCTCGTCCATCCACAGCACGGCCGCCGCGCCGTCGGAGATCTGCGACGACGTTCCCGCGGTGTGGATTCCGCCCTCCATGACCGGCTTGAGCGCGGATAGGCCCGACAGCGTGGTGTCGCGCAGGCCCTGGTCGCGGCTGACGGTGACGCGGTCGGACGTCGGTTGCTTGTTCTCGTCGAGCGCCGGGGCCTCGATCGGGGAGATCTCGCGGTCGAAGCGGCCCTCGTCCCAGGCCTGCCTGGCCTTGGTCTGGGAGGCCAAACCGAACTCGTCGATGTCTTCGCGCGTGATGCCGCGCCGCTTGGCGATCCGCTCGGCCGCCTCGAATTGGTTGGGCATGTCGATGTCCCACGACTCCGCCCGCCAGCTGCCGCTTGTGCCCGCGTTGGCGCCGAGCCCCACCCGGCTCATCGCCTCGATGCCGCACGCGATGCCGATGTCGATGGCGCCGGCGGCGATCAGACCCGCGATGAGGTGGTTGGCCTGCTGCCCGCTGCCGCACTGGCAGTCCACCGTGGTGGCGCCCACGTGTTCCGGCAAACCGGCGGTCAGCCACGCCGTCCGGCTGATGTTGTTGGATTGCTCGGCGTACTGCGTCACGCAGCCGCCGATGACCTGTTCGACGTCGCCGGCGTTGATGCCGGCCTTCTGGACCAGTGCCTTCTGGACCGCGCCCAACAGCTCGGTGGCGTGCAAACCGGACAGCCATCCGTTCCGCTTGCCGATGGGACTGCGAGTGGCTTCAACGATGACAGGGTTACCCATTCCGTCAGGCTAGAACACGTTTCATTACTCTGACAAGCGAGGATGGTGACCTGCCTTTTATCTGCGCAGGAGCCGTGTTTTACTGGCACTAGAACACGTTGCAATTAGTGTTGTAAAAGGAGCGCACCCTACATGGCACCCCCCAACATTCCCGCCGACTTCGACTTTCTGGACCCCGACGTCAACCTTGCCGGGTTGCCCGTCGAGGAACTCGCCCAGCTGCGCAAGGCAGAGCCGATTCACTGGGTTGACATCCCGAATGGCTCGGGCGGATTCGAGGACCACGGATACTGGCTCGTCACCAAGCACGCCGACGTCAAGGAGGTGTCGAAGCGCAGCGACATCTTCTCGAGCTGGATGAACGGCGCCATCCCGACCTGGCCGCCGGAGATGAAGCGTGAGCAGGTCGAGCTGCAGCGCAGCGTCATGCTCAACATGGACGCGCCGCACCACACCCGGCTGCGCAAGATCATCTCCCGCGGTTTCACGCCGCGGGCCATCGGACGGCTGGAAGCCGAACTGGCCCAGCGCGCCCAGAACATCGCCAAGACCGCCGCGGAAGAGGGCAGCGGCGACTTCGTCGAGCAGGTGTCGTGCGAACTGCCCTTGCAGGCCATTGCGGGTCTGCTCGGCGTTCCCCAGGAGGATCGCGACAAGCTGTTCCGGTGGTCAAACGAGATGACCGGTGGCACCGACCCCGAGTACGCACACGTCGATCCCGCGCAGTCGTCGGTGGAGCTGATCACCTACGCGATGGCCATGGCTGAGGAGCGGGGCAAGAACCCCACCGACGACATCGTCACCACGCTCATCGAGGCCGACATCGACGGCGAGAAACTCTCCGATGACGAGTTCGGTTTCTTCGTGGTCATGCTCGCGGTTGCCGGCAACGAGACCACCCGCAACTCGATCACCCACGGCATGATCGCGATGGCCGACAACCCCGATCAATGGGAGCTCTTCAAGAAGGAGCGCCCGTCGACCACGGCCGACGAGATCATCCGGTGGGCCACCCCGGTATCGGCCTTCCAGCGCACCGCAAACGAGGACACCGAGCTGGGCGGCGTGCAGATCAAGAAGGGTCAGCGGGTGGTGATGTCCTACCGGTCCGCCAATTTCGACGAAGAGGTCTTCGAAGACCCGCACAGCTTCAACATCCTGCGCGACCCGAATCCGCACGTCGGCTTCGGTGGCACCGGGGCCCATTACTGCATCGGCGCGAACCTGGCCCGCATGACGATCAACCTGATCTTCAACGCGGTCGCCGACCACATGCCGGACCTCAAGCCGATCGGTGAGCCCGAGCGGTTGCGGTCGGGCTGGCTGAACGGCATCAAGCATTGGCAGGTGGACTACGCCGGCAAGCCCGCGGTGACGTCCTGATGGATTTCGAGCTCACCGCGACGCAGCAGGCCGTCGCCGACGTCGTCACGTCGGTGTTCGAGCGTGAATTGAGTTGGGACGCTTTGGTCAACGGGGGCGTGACGGCACTGCCGGTGCCCGAGCGTCTCGGTGGTGACGGCGTGGGACTGCCCGAGATCGCCACCGTGCTGACCGAGATCGGCCGTCACGGCGCCATCACGCCGGCCCTCGCCACGCTGGGTTTCGGTGTACTGCCGCTGCTCGACCTGGCCTCCGACGAACAGCAGGACCGGTATTTGGCCGGCGTCGCCAAAGGCGCCGTCCTGACCGCCGCGCTCAACGAGCCGGGTACCGCCCTGCCGGACCGGCCGTCGACCACATTCGCCGACGGCCGATTGTCGGGCACCAAGGTCGGCGTCGGCTATGCCGGACAAGCGGATTGGATCATCGTGACCGCCGACGGCGCGGTGGTCGTGGTGTCGCCGAAGGCCAACGGCGTCGAGGTGGTCCAGACGCCGACCTCGAACGACTCCGAGGAGTACACGGTCACGTTCGCCGACGTCGCGGTCGAAGACTCCGACGTGCTGGCCGGCGCCGGGGCACCCCGGGTCAACCAGTTGGTGCTAGCCGCCATCGGCGCCTACGCCGACGGGCTGGTGGCCGGGGCGCTGCGGCTGACCGCCGACTATGTGGCCAACCGCAAGCAGTTCGGCAAGCCGCTGTCGACGTTCCAGACCGTGGCCGCGCAGCTCGCCGAGGTGTACATCGCCTCGCGCACCATCGATTTGGTG
>DASTKA010000572.1:0-3548 GCA_035716165.1 Mycobacterium sp.
AGACCACGATCGCGGCGGAGAACAACTACATCCCGTCGGACCCGACCATCGCGGCAGCCTTCGGGAAGTCCACCCCGGACCTGGCCGCCTTCGTTTCTATCGTCGCCGACGCCCGCTCGCGGACGGGCCTGCTTGGCACCAAGTGGCCAACGGTCGGAACCAAGATCTACCAAGCCGAGCAGCTCGCGTTGACCGGAAAGGCGACCGGAGCCGCCGCACTGGCTCAAGTGGCTGCCAACGGCTAGGCCTCAAGCAGAACCCGCTAGCTGTTTTCGCACCGGCGCCGTCGCGGCACCCCGTCCTCCCTTTGAGGCTGGGCGCCGCGACGGCCGCCAGAGAGGAAAGCATCGAAATGGCACTCTCAATCTCGAAGGTTGCAAGGAACGTTTCGCCCGTGCAAACGCGAGTTGGCCGCGGCCGGAAGCGGTGGTGGTCGCTCGAACACTTGACACAGTTGGTGTTCGTGCTGCCCGCCGTGGTTTATCTCTGCCTCTTCTTTGGCTACCCGCTCGTGAAGAACCTCGTCATGAGTTTCCAGAACTACACCACGAGCACCTTTTTCACCGGCGATGCGCCATGGGTCGGCTTCGCGAACTACGTCACCGTATTCAAGGACTCGCTGTTTAAGACGACAGTGATCAACACCGTGCTGTTCACGGTCGGCTCGATCGCCGGACAGTTCGTGATCGGAATGGCTCTCGCGCTGTTCTTCAAACGCCGGTTCCCGCTTAGCGGAACCCTGCGCTCGCTCCTGCTCCTCCCGTGGCTGCTCCCACTCATCGCGTCGAGCTCGATCTGGAAATGGATGCTCGACCAGGACAGCGGCGTCCTGAATCAAACCCTGCTCTTCTTCCATGTCATCGCATCTCCGGTGCCGTGGCTCAGCAGCCCGAACTTCGCGCTCGCGTCGGTGATCATGGTCAACATCTGGCTGGGCATCCCGTTCAACGCGACCATCCTTTACTCGGGGCTGCAAGGTGTTCCCGAGGAGCTGTACGAGGCTGGGGCCCTCGACGGCGCAACTGGCTGGAAGGCATTCCGCTACATCACCTGGCCCAACTTGCGGCCAGTAGTGAGCGTCGTCCTCGTGCTTGGCGTTGTCTACACGTTGAAGGTGCTCGACATCATCCTGGGGCTCACCGGCGGTGGGCCCGCCAATGCGACTCAGACACTTGCCACCAACTCGTACCAGCAGTCGTTCGTCCAGTTTTCCTTCGGGACTGGCGCCGCGATCAGCAACGTCCTGGTGGCAACTTCCTTGGTGTTCGCCCTGGCCTACCTGCATCTGAACCGACGCGCGATTGATGAATAGATGCCGACAGTGAAGCACGCTAAGAACCGGCAGTTGCCGTACACGGTCCTCGCCGTCGTTTTCCTGGCGATCATGCTTTTTCCCGTCTACTGGATGATCAACACGTCGCTACAGCCAGGCCCGTCAGCGGTCAACGCGACCTTCATTCCGCTGCACCCGTCGTTCGCGGCCTATCGCCAGGCGATCAGCGACCAGCTTGGCAACATGAAGACGAGTCTTCTCATCGCATTCGGTACCGTCATCGTCACGCTGGTGATCGCCGCGCCGGCGGCTTACGGGCTGGCGAAGTTTAAGCTGCCGTTCGGCCGCGGCGTCATGCTGGCCCTGCTGATCTCCCAGATGATTCCCGGCATCGTGATCGCCAACTCGCTGTACACTGTGTATGTTAAGCTCGGCCTGCTCAATAGCATTCTAGGTCTCGTGCTGGCCGATTCGAGCGCCGCGATCCCGTTCGCGATTCTCATCCTTTGCGCATTCATGCAGTCGGTACCGTCATCACTTGTTGAAGCCGCAAGGGTCGACGGCGCAGGCCATTGGCGGGCATTCTGGTCGATCGTTGTCCCGGTCAGCAAGAACTCGATCATCACGGCCGCGCTGTTCTCTTTCCTCTTTGCGTGGAGCGACTTCGTATTTGCTCTGACGATGACGACTTCAAACACGTTCCGGCCGCTTACCCTCGGCATCTACAACTATCTCGGATCCAACGTTCAGAGCTGGGCCCCGGTGATGGCGACAGCAACCCTGGCGGCGTTGCCGGCGATCATTCTGCTCGTGTTCGCACAGCGGTACATCTCCGCAGGAGCGCTCGGCGGTGCAGTCAAGTGACGGTCGGCACCCATACCAATAAAAAGCACGCCAAAAACAAGAAAGACACATCAGCTATGTCATTGTTCCGGGCGCTGCCTGACGGCCTCGAAATCCGTTACCGACACGAGGTAACTCACATTCACGCTTGGGGGGCGAACAGCCTTCGAGTGCGAGCGGCGATCCATAACATTTCGACAGCCGACCACGGCGCGCTCGGTGAACCCCTCGGCGCAAGTCCCTGTTCAGTGGTGATCGATGGCGATTCTGCGGAGGTCACTCACGGCAAGATCCGTGCCGTCGCCAGCCTTGATCGTTCGCAAGCGGTCCCCGAGGTGCACCTCGCCTTCTTCAACCCGACGACCGGGAAAGAACTGCTGCGCGAGAAACGGCAGCACTTTTGGGCCCCGGGCGCGCGCGTCCATCTTGGCGACCGCGCAGGAGACTACGAACTGCAACAGCAGTTCGCGGCGTACGACGGCGAGCTTCTGTTCGGGATGGGCCAGCGAACTCACGGTCGGCTGAACCTGAAGGGTCTCGGCCTAGATCTCATCCAACGTAATGGTGAGGTCAACATCCCGTTCGTGCTCTCGAGCCGCGGGTACGGCTTCCTGTGGAACCTCCCGGGCGTCGGCCGGGTCGAGTTCGGCGTTAACGCCACCCGCTGGCAGGTCGGCCAGGGCCGTCAGATCGACTACTGGATCACCGCCGGGGAGACACCGGCGGTCATCCTCGCGTCGTACGCTGACGCGACGGGTCACGTCCCGGAACTGCCGGCGTGGGCAAGCGGATTCTGGCAGTCGAAACTGCGATACCGCACACAGGAAGAACTGCTCGAAGTCGCGCGCGAGTTTGACCGGCGCGACCTGCCGCTGTCGGTGATCGTGTCGGACTACTTCCACTGGTCGGCGATGGGCGACTATCGCTTTGACCCAGGGGAGTGGCCCGACCCGAAAGCGATGGTCGACGAGTTGCGAGATCTCGGCGTCGAGCTGATGGTTTCCGTCTGGCCGACTGTGTCGCCGCTCTCGGAGAACTACCCAGAGTTCCGGGACGCTGGCCTGCTCGTCGCGAGCGATCAAGGAATTGATGCCCATCAGACCAGCCGCGACAAGGGCATGGCGGTGCCGATGGCCGTCAGCTTCTACGACGCCACGAACCCGGCCACCAGGGAATACGTCTGGGAATTGATCCGTAAGAACTACGTCGCCCATGGCATCGGCATCTGGTGGCTCGATGCATGCGAGCCGGAACTCAATCCCCCTCATCCGGCGAACCTCTCCTTCTTCGCCGGCCCCGGGGCACAAGTGGCAAATATCTACCCGCGTGACAACGCCCGGCTATTTGCCGAGGGCATGGCGTCGGAAGGTCTTCCCCAGACGGTCCTGTTCTCCCGGTCGGCATGGGCCGGATCGCAGAAGTACGGCACCGC
>DASTKA010000573.1:0-2178 GCA_035716165.1 Mycobacterium sp.
CACCGAGTTCGAGGGCCAGGTCTACATCCTGTCCAAGGACGAGGGCGGCCGGCACACGCCGTTCTTCAACAACTACCGTCCGCAGTTCTACTTCCGCACCACCGACGTGACCGGTGTGGTGACGCTGCCGGAGGGCACCGAAATGGTGATGCCCGGTGACAACACCAACATCTCGGTGAAGCTGATCCAGCCCGTCGCCATGGACGACGGTCTGCGGTTCGCGATCCGTGAGGGTGGCCGCACCGTCGGCGCCGGCCGGGTCGTCAAGATCATCAAGTAGTTTCGAACCACCGCAAGGCCCGGATCGCCGACTCGGCGATCCGGGCCTTGTGCTTGGCGGCGTCAGCCCGGACCAACGCCGGAGAAACCGAGCGGCGGCGTCGCGGACGGTTTAGGATTTGGCCATATTTCTCCTGACCGTGGGCGTGGCGGAGAGGTGCCGATGTCATACGTTCAAGCGACTCCCGAATTCGTCGCGGCCGCCGCGGGGGATCTGGCCCAGATCGGGTCGACGATCACCTCGGCCAACACCGCCGCGCTGGGACCGACCTCGGGCGTGCTGGCCCCCGGCGCCGACGAGGTGTCGGCGAGCATCGCGGCGCTGTTCGACGCGCACTCCCAGGTCTATCAGGCGCTGAGCGCCCAGGCGGCCGCGTTCCACAGCCAGTTCGTGCAGCTGATGAACGGCGGCGCGGCGCAGTACGCGTTCGCCGAGGCCGCCAACACCACGCCCTTGCAGACCGCGGCGGCGCCGGCGTCGGTGGCCGCGCAGGTACCCGCGGTGAGCGCCGCCGCGGTGGGCACGGCCGCCCCGACCGCGCCCGCGGGACCGCTGGCGGCGTCGGCAGGGCCCGCCGCGGCGGCGGCCATGCCGGCACCTGCCGGTACGCCGGTCGCGGCGGCTCCGGTGGGATCGGCGACCCTGGCCTCGACCAGCACGCCGGCCGGCGCGGCGCGAGTGGTGACGCCGGCCTACGATGCGGCCGGCTCGCCGACGCCCGTCCAGCCGCCGGTGTCGGCGGCGACACCGGCCGCCACCCCCGCCGCGCCCACGCAGACCGCGGCGGCGCCGCAGACTTCTCCGGCTCCGGCGATGCCGGTATCGGCGCGTACCGCACCGCCCGCCGCGACCGCGGCGCAGCCGGCGCAACAGGCGGCGCCGGCGGTGCGGCGAATGCCGGTCGTGCCGGCCGATCCCCAGTAGCCGAGGAGGGGCATGTGTTAGCGCGCTACCTGAAGGCACAGTTGGTGGTTTTGCTGTGCGGTGGACTCGTCGGACCGATCTTCTTGGTCGTGTACTTCACCCTGGGGCTCGGCAACCTGCTGCAGTGGATGTTCTACGTCGGCCTGCTCATCACCGTGGCCGACGTGTTGGTGGCGCTCGCACTGGCGAACTACGGCGCCAAGTCGTCGGCCAAGGTGGCCGCGCTCGAGCAGAACGGGGTACTGGCGCTCGCCCAGATCACCGGGATCACCGAGACGGGAACGTGGGTCAACAACCAGCAGGTCGTCAAGGTACGACTGCACATCGCGGGCCCCGGGCTCTTACCGTTCGACAGCGAAGACCGGGTCATCGCCAGCGTCACCCGGCTCGGCAACCTCAACGCCCGCAAGGTCGTGGTCCTGGTCAACCCCACCACCAACGAGTACCGGATCGACTGGGAGCGAAGCGCTTTGGTCAACGGCCTGGTGCCGGCGCAGTTCACGGTCGCCGAAGACAACAAAACCTACGACCTGAGCGGGCAGGCCGGCCCGCTGATGGAAATCCTGCAGATCCTCAAGGCCAACAACGTTGCCCTCAATCAGATGGTCGACATCCGGTCAAACCCCGCGCTGCGCGCCCAGATCCAAGCGGTGGTGCGCCGCGCCGCCGAACAACAGGCGCCGGCCGCTCAACCGGCGCCGGCCGCCGCGGCGCCCGCGGCGGCGGCCGTCGTCACCCCGCCCGAACCGACGATCGCCACGCGGCTGCAAGAACTGAAGGATCTGCACGCCGGCGGGGCGCTGACCGACGACGAATACAACAGCCGGCGCGCCGCGATCATCTCCGAAATCTGACGGGCCCGGTCGGCAACGCCGGGTGAATTAGAACACGTTTCAGTTCCGCTGCTAGCCTGGCTTGGTCGGATGGCGGTCGAAGGGGTTAGACGTGGCTGGACAGGCCGGATCACTGCAGGG
>DASTKA010000574.1:0-4475 GCA_035716165.1 Mycobacterium sp.
ACGTCAACCCCGTGGCGCAGATCAACGCGGTCCGCCAGGTGGTCTCCGAAGTCTTCGCCGACTACGGGACCGAGCCGGATGGCGACGCGCCGCAGGAGCTGGTGGTGGTGAACAAGGTCGATGCCGCAAGCGATTTGACGCTCGCCAAGCTGCGCCACGCCCTGCCGGGCGCCGTGTTCGTCTCCGCGCGCACCGGCGACGGTATCGACGCCTTGCGCCGCCGCATCGCCGAGCTCGCCGTCCCCGCCGATACCGCCGTGGACGTGGTGATCCCGTACCACCGCGGCGACCTGGTGGCCCGCCTGCACGCCGATGGGCGTGTCCAGCAGGAGGAGCACAACGCCGAGGGCACCCGGATCAAGGCCCGCGTCCCGGTGGCCCTGGCCGGCCGGCTGCGCGAGTTCTCGGCTCACTGAACCAAGGTTCGCCGGGCGATTCTGTGCCACGCACAGCGCGCACTCGCCGACGCAGGCGACCCCGGCGGCTGCCTACCAACCGTCTGGTTGGTATATGTTGGGCTGCAGAAATCCCAGTCGCCGGAGGTCTTCCATGAGCAGCGCCATCAAATATCAGCGCACTCTTTTCGAACCAGAGCACGACCTGTTCCGTGAGTCCTACCGGGGCTTCCTCGAGCGCCACGTCGCGCCCTACCACGACGAGTGGGAGAAGGCGAAGATCGTCGACCGCGGTGTGTGGCTGGAGGCCGGCAAGCAAGGCTTTCTCGGCATGGCGGTGCCCGAGGAATACGGCGGCGGCGGAAACCCCGATTTCCGGTACAACACGATCATCACCGAGGAGACCACCGCCGGGCGCTACAGCGGCATCGGTTTCGGCCTGCACAACGACATCGTGGCGCCGTACCTGTTGGCCCTGGCCACCGAGGAGCAGAAGCAGCGCTGGCTGCCGAAATTCTGTACCGGGGAGCTGATTACGGCGATCGCGATGACCGAGCCGGGAACAGGCAGCGACCTGCAGGGCATCAAGACTCGCGCGGTCAAGCAGGGCGACCACTACGTGCTCAACGGATCAAAGACGTTCATCACCAACGGAATCAACTCCGACCTGGTGATCGTGGTCGCGCAGACCGACCCGGAAAAGGGCGCGCAGGGCTTCTCGCTGCTCGCCGTCGAGCGCGGCATGGAGGGCTTCGAGCGCGGCCGGCACCTGGACAAGATCGGGCTGGAAGCCCAGGACACGGCCGAGCTGTCGTTCACCGACGTCAAGGTGCCGGCCGAGAACCTGCTGGGTCAAGAGGGCATGGGATTCATCTACCTGATGCAGAACCTGCCGCAGGAACGGATCTCCATCGCCATCATGGCGGCCGCGGCCATGGAGCAGGTGCTCGAGCAGACCCTGCAATACACCAAGGAGCGCAAGGCCTTTGGCAAACCGATCGGCAGCTTTCAGAACAGCCGCTTCGTGCTCGCGGAGCTGGCGACCGAGGCGACCGTGGTCCGCATGATGGTCGACGAGTTCGTCCGCCTGCACCTGGACCACAAGCTGACGGCCGAACAGGCCGCGATGGCCAAGTGGTACTGCACCGAAAAGCAGGTGTACCTGATCGATCGCTGCCTGCAACTGCACGGTGGCTACGGCTACATGCGTGAATACCCCGTCGCCCGTGCGTATCTGGACGCGCGGGTGCAAACCATCTACGGCGGCACGACCGAGATCATGAAGGAGATCATCGGCCGCAGCCTCGGTGTGTAGCGTTTCGTTTACTGGATAGCGGCCGGCAACCGCGGAGACGCGGCCGATATGGCCTACGGAATTCGGCAAACCCCGACGAACATTCGCCGCTCGACGCGCATGGCTCTATTGCCGGTGCGCGCCAAACTGCCCGCGTGATTGGTCCGCTGCGGCGGGGTAGAGCGTGAATGCGCTGTTGGCTCAAGTACCGTCGGCGCATGTATCTCGGGTGCGCCGACCGCATCGTCACGCATTGCCAGGCCCGCGATCGCGCCGCCGGCTCGTGCGCCCTGCGCAACCGCGTCCGTCGCAATTCTGCTGTGCGAGTCGGCAGTCCGTCGCCGTTAGTCGGTCCCGCGTTGCCGCCGCCTTTCTGTGCGATATGCGCAACGCCGCACCAACGGTGGCGCGATGGGTCTCGATTGGGCCATGGACCGGCATCAATTCGACGTCGGTGTGGTATCCGTTTTTGTAGAATTCGTGATTTGACTTCGCATTTCTTGTTGGCTGGAGCAAAGTTATGCGAGCCCGGCGATAACGCTGATCGTGTGCGGGTCCATTTCCCGCGCAAGTACGGCCGGATCGCCGGTTATGCAGGTAAGGGCATAGCCGCAGATAGACCCATATCCGCCGGCTGGGAGGCTTGGTGAAGGTGCAGAGAGGTCACATGCGCAAGCTGATCGGAAGCGCGCTGGTCAGCTTGACGACCACAGCACTGGCGGCCGTGTTGCTGGCTCCCGCCGCGGTAGCGAGTCCGATAGGCGACGCCGAAGCCGCGATCATGGCCGCATGGGACAAGGCCGGCGGCGATACCTCACCGCTGGGCGCCCGCAAGGGCGACGTGTATCCCGTCGGGGACGGTTTCGCCCTGGATTTCGACGGCGGCAAGATGTTCTTCACCCCAGCCACCGGAGCCAGGTTCGCCTACGGGCCCGTCCTGGACAAGTATGAGCAGCTCGGCGGGCCGGCCGGCAGCGATCTGGGCTTCCCGACCATCAACGAGGTGCCCGGCCTGGCCGGTCCCGACAGCCGGGTGATCACCTTCTCGGCCAGCGACAAGCCGGTGATTTTCTGGACGCCCGAGCACGGCCCGTACGTGGTGCGCGGCGCCCTCAACAGCGCGTGGGACAAGCTGGGTAGCTCGGGCGGGGTTCTCGGTGCACCGGTCGGCGACGAGACGTACAGCGGCGAGGTGTCCTCCCAGAAGTTCAGCGGCGGCCAGGTCTCGTGGAACCGGCAGACCAAGCAGTTCACCACCGAGCCCCCGGCGCTGGCCGACCAGTTGAAGGGCCTTCAGGTGGCGATCGATCCCACCGCGGCGATCAACACGGCCTGGCGCGCGGCCGGCGGACCGACCGGACCCCTGGGCGCCAAGCAGGGCGGCCAATACCCCGTCGGCGGCGACGGGATCGCCCAGAACTTCGCCGGCGGCAAGGTGTTCTTCACGCCGGCCACCGGTGCGAACGCCGTCGAGAGCGACATCCTGGCCAAATACGAGTCATTGGGCGGCCCGGTCAGCAGCGACCTGGGATTCCCCACCGCCAACGAAACCGATGGTGGCATCGGGCCGTCCAGCCGGATCAGCACCTTCTCCGCGGCCGACAAGCCCGTCATCTTCTGGACGCCGGACCACGGCGCCTTCGTCGTGCGCGGGGCGATGAAGGCCGCGTGGGACAAGCTGCGTGCTCCCGCCGGCAAGCTCGGCGCGCCGGTCGCCGACCAGGCCGTGAACGGCGACGTGATCTCGCAGCAGTTCACCGGCGGCAAGATCTCGTGGAACCGGGCCAAGAACACGTTCAGCACGGAACCGGCCAACCTGGCGCCGCTGCTGTCCGGCCTGCAGGTATCCGGTCAGAACCAGCCGAGCAATTCGGCGATGCCGGCGCACGCGAAGAAGTTCACCTGGCACTGGTGGTGGCTGATGGTCGCCATTCCGGTGCTGGCCTCGCTCGTGCTGTTGGTGTGGATGCTGTTCGGCCGGCGCCGGCCCGGCCATGAGGGCGCCGCGGGCTACGCGCCAGACCACGGCGGGGACTTCGGCTACGACGCCGACGGGCACTGGGGGCCGGACGATTCCGACCTCGACGCCGAGTCGTACACGCTCAGCGCGCCGCCCGAACCGGCACCGGACGCCGGGCGAGTCAGCTGGCAACGCCATGCTCCGGCCGACAGCGCATACGGATTCGAGCAGGAAGATCCCGACGCCGTCGACACCGACTCCATCCCGGTCGTCTCCGGGGAGATGCTGCCGGAGTCGGACTACCCCGCTGCCGAAGCCGACGACTACGCCGACTACGCCGACGAAGTTCCCGAGGTCGCCGAGCCGGAGGCCGCGGACGACGCCGCTTACGTCGACGCCGAGGACTCCGACGCCGACTATGCGCAGCAGGGGTATGCCGACGACGACTACTCCGACGTCGCCGTTCCCCACACGCCGCCGGACACCGACGCCGTGACCGGCGGCCCGGAAACCGCTGAGGTCGAGGACGAATACCTTGACCTCGCAACGCCGGAGCCGGAGGTCGAGCCGGCCGCCGATACCGCGGCGGAAGCCGAAGTGCCCGGAGCCGATGTGCCCGGAGCCGACGTGCCCGAAGCCGACGTGCCCGGAGCCGACGTGGCCGGCGCCGACTCGACATCCGGAGCCGAAGTGGCCGGAGCCGCGGTGGCCAGCGCCGCGGTGGCGGGAGCCGTCGCGGCCGGAACGCGGGCGCGAAGCGGTCGGCACGCCGCCGCCGACGACGGTTCGGAGAATGGTCTGGCGGGCCCGGATGGGCGGCCCACGA
>DASTKA010000575.1:0-2295 GCA_035716165.1 Mycobacterium sp.
GCGTGCTGATGGTGGCGGTCATAAACGCTCCTTTGCGTGCCCTCCCGGTGACGGCCGTCACTGAGTCATAACCTTCGCCGACAAACTTGACGGCTGTCAAGTTTGCTTTTTCCGCGGCGTGGTGCAAGGTCAGGGAGTGACCAGCCACCCCGCGACTCCCGAGCCGGGCGCACGACGGCGTGGCGACAAACAACGCCAGGCGATCGTGCAGGCGGTGCGTGAACTCCTGCAGGAAAAGCCTTTTGCCGAGTTGTCGGTCAGCACCATCAGCCTGCGAGCCGGCGTCGCCCGATCCGGCTTCTACTTCTATTTCGACTCCAAATACGCGGTGCTGGCACAGCTCATGGCCGAGGCCACCGAAGAACTCGAAGAACTCACGCAATATTTCGCGCCGCGCCACCCGGGGGAGTCACCCGAGGAGTTTGCCAAGCGGATGGTCGGCAGCGCCGCGGCCGTCTACGAGCACAACGACCCGTTGATGACCGCCTGCAACGAGGCTCGCCACACCGACGTCAAGATCCACGAGCTGCTCGACCAGCAATTCGAGGGGGTGCTGGGCCAGATCGTCGGGATTGTCGAGGCGGAGATGAAGGCCGGGACGGCCAATCCGATCAGTGACGACCTGCCGACGCTGATCCGCACCCTGGCGGGCACCACCGCGCTGATGTTGACCGGCGACCCGGTCCTGGCCGGAGCCGACAGCGATCGTGACCGCCGGGTGCGCGTGCTCGAGCGGCTGTGGTTGCACGCGCTGTGGGCGGGCCGTCCCTAGGGGTGGTGATACCGCCGGTATCGTCACGGCCATGGCGCAGAGGGGATCCGGGCGGACTTTCGCGGGAAAGCGGTGCCTTGTCACCGGCGCGGCCAGTGGCATCGGGCGCGCCACGGCGTTACGGCTGGCAGCGCAGGGCGCCGAGCTCTATCTGACCGACCGCGACCGCGACGGTCTCGAACAGACCGTGGCCGACGCGCGCGCACTGGGCGCCCAGGTCCCCGAGCATCGGGCCTTGGACATCGCCGACTATGACCAGGTTGCGGCCTTCGCCGCCGATATCCACGCCGCGCACCCGAGCATGGACCTCGTCCTGAACATCGCGGGCGTATCGGCCTGGGGCACCGTCGACCGGCTCAGCCATGAGCAGTGGAGCAAGATGATCGCCATCAACCCGATGGGTCCGATTCACGTCATCGAGACGTTCGTCCCGCCGATGGTGGCGGCCAGGCGCGGCGGCAACCTGGTCAACGTGTCCTCCGCGGCGGGCCTGGTGGCCCTGCCGTGGCATGCCGCCTACAGCGCCAGCAAGTACGGACTGCGGGGCCTCTCGGAAGTGCTGCGCTTCGACCTGGCCCGCCACCGCATCGGGGTGTCGGTCGTGGTGCCGGGTGCGGTGAACACCCCGCTGGTGAGCACGGTCGAGATCGCCGGTGTGGACCGTGAAGACCCCAGCGTCGCGCGATGGGTGAGGCGGTTCGCCGGCCATGCCGTGTCGCCGGAAAAGGCCGCCGACAAGATCTTGGCCGGGGTGGCCAAGAACCGGTACCTGATCTACACGTCGGCCGACATCCGCGCGTTGTACGCGTTCAAAAGGCTTGCGTGGTGGCCATATAGCGTGGCGATGCGCCAGGTGAACGTGATCTTCACCCGCGCGCTGCGGCCCAGCCCGGCGTCGCTAGTCCGGCATGACCAGCTCGAGACGCACGCCGAGCAATCGGACCGGCCGGTCGAGTTCGAATAGGTCGAGGACGCGACGGGCCGCGGCCACGATGACGTCGCGATCGGTGCCGGGCGCGTCGAGCTTGCGAATCTTGGTGCGCGTGTAGAAGGTCGCGGTTCGTACGGTGACCGCCACCCGCGTCACGACCCGTCCCGCCGCCAGCACGTCCGTCAGCGCCTGTGCGGCTAAATCCGTTACCGCCCTTTCCATTTCGGATCGATCGGTGAGGTCGCGCGGAAAGGTGACGACGTGGCTGCGCGAGCGCGGCACCCACGGCTCGGCGCTGACGTGGGTGTCGCCGCCGCCCTTGGCCAACAGCAGCAGCCACAGCCCGGTGCGCGGGCCGAACGTGGCCGTCAGCAGCTCGGCGTCACAGTTGGCCAGTTGCCACACGGTCGTAATATCAAGCTGTGCAAGCTTTTTCGCGGTCTTGGGACCAACGCTCCACAGCGCGTCGACCGGACGATCGGCCATGAGCGTCATCCAGTTCGCATCGGTGAGCACGAATATGCCGCCCGGTTTCGCGAAGCCGGTGGCGACCTTGGCCCGCTGCTTGTTGTCGCTGATGCCGACCGAGCAC
>DASTKA010000576.1:0-4809 GCA_035716165.1 Mycobacterium sp.
CTCGCCCATCTGGTCCATGTGCACGAAGGGGTCGAGCGCGGCGGTGCTGACTCCCGCGAACGCACGCACGACCGGAAATCCCTCACCCTCGTAGCCGCGCGGACCGGTGGTGATCGACCGGACCGGGCGCTCGGTGTCGGCGGGACCGGGGCCGCTGACTCGCGGCAATGTCAATGTGTCAGCCGTAACTGCAGGCATCTGACCTCCTCCATCAGTAGACGCCTTATATAACCGGACCATGGTCCACTTATTCCGCAGAAGGGTATGTTCCCGCGCGCATGCTGACCAGACACGTTCGCCCCGGCATGACGGTGCCGGGGCGAACGCGCGAAATCAGGCAGAGCGCGGAGTCTCAGGATTTGCCACGAGCGCTGCTCGCGGCGTCCTGCTCGGTGCTCTTGCCTTGGTGGGCCAGCTCCCCGCCGGCGCTTTCCAGGTGCGCCCGAACGAACCATTGGAATTTCTCCAACGGCCCCGCCTGGCCGATCAGCAGGTCCTGGGTCACCTGGTCGAGTTCATCTGTCTCGTCGATGTATTGGCGGATGTCCTCGATTACGCCTGTGTAGACGAGGTCGAGCGCGGCCAGGTGCGCCTGGACCGTGTCGCGGCCGACCGAATAGTCGTCCCACGAGCGGTCCTTGATGATGGCGCCGGGGGTTCCCTGCGGCGAAGCACCAAGGGCCGCAATGCGTTCGGCAACATCGTCGGCAAACCCACGGACCGCGTCCACTTGCGGGTCGATCATCTCGTGGACGCCGATGAAGTTCGGGCCAACCACGTTCCAGTGAATGTGCTTCAGCGTCAGATGAAGATCGTTGTAGGTGCTCAGTTGCTTTTGCAGCAGCTCGGTGAGCCGCGCTGCCTGCTTGTCGGACAATCCCGGAATCGTGAACTGAGTCATCGGTTGTTTCCTAGCTTCCTTCCATGGGGTTCGCACACGTTACTGCCCCGTGGGATACCCGATGGCCATGCTGAAAAACGCAGCGGATCAAAGAGAGTGGATTTGCTGCACCGGCAGCCGCGGACCGCGGCGGGGTTCGTACGCCAGTCCGCTGGCCTCGAGCAACCGGACCACGCGCTGGCGGTGCGGCCGCATCGGCTCGAGCAGTTCGAGCATGCCCGCGTCGTCGACGGGCCGCCCCAGCAATGTCCAGCCGATCATTTTGGGGATGTGATAGTCGCCCACCGACACGGCGTCGGCATCTCCGAAGGCGCGTTGTGCCGTCTCGGCGGCGGTCCACTCCCCCACACCCCGCAGCGACATCAACGCCTCGCGCGCCTGCGGCGTCGACCATGACACCAGCCGTTCCAGCGAGGCGGCCCGTCGCGCGCAGGTCACCACCGCCTGCGCCCGTCGCGGGTCGACGTTGGCGCGATGAAACTCCCACGACGGGATGTTCCGCCACACCTGCGCCGACGGCATGACGCGCATCCCCTGCGGCGCCGGCCCCGGTGCCGGCGTCCCGTACTTCGACACCAGCACCCGCCACGAGCGAAACGCATCGGCGCCGGGCACCCGCTGCTCGATGATCGCCGGGATGAGAGCCTCCAGCACCTGACCGGTTCGGCCCAGGCGCAGGTGGGGAACCCGTTGGTACGCCGCGGCGACCGTCGGATGTCGCGGCACGAAGTCGGCGTGGTCGTCCTCGAGACCGAGCATGGCGGGCAGCATTTCGACGAACTCCTGCGCGCCGCCGCCCCACGCCACCGCCTGCGCGGCGTTGGGCGCGGCTCGGGTGATCCGGGCCGTGACGGGCCCGGTGGCCAGCAGGCTGGTGCGCCAGATGGAGCCGTCACCGGGGGCCCGAAAGCACGGATCCCCCAGGCCGCGGCGGAGGGGTGCCAGCGTGTGCCCGAAGCTGACGGCTCCGGGAAACACGACGGTGCGCGTGCTCTGCACCAAATGACTCTCCGACCGCTGATTGACCGTGAACTGCGTCCCCAGTCAATATTGCGTTGTGATGACGCCGTTCGATGGCCCACAGGGCGAACTGGCCTGGATGTTCCTGCAGAGCACCAGCGACGGCGGCGATCTGGACGAGGGTTTCGCCCTGCTCAGTGACGACTTCACCTACTGGACGCTGTACACCCGCACCCCCTGCGACAAACGCACCCTCCGGCGGGCCGTCGAGCAACGCAAGAAAGACCTCGAACTCACCATCGACTTGGTGCGCTGCGTCAACGAGGGAGAGACCGTCGTGGTGGAGGCGCAGGCCACCGGCACCACAGAGGGCGGCCTCGAGTTCGACAGCCCCTTCGTGTGCATCTTCGACACCCGTGACGGGCTGATCGTCTCGATGCGCGTGTACAGCGACACCCGCGCGGTGGCCACCGCACTTCCGGGGTGGGTCCCCTACTGAGCCGAGACGCTGATGTCGGCCTTATTGGGGTAGAACGCGACGTGCCCCGCGATTGCGGCGACCGCCGGATACGGCTGCTCGTACGTCCAGATCACGTCGTCCACGGTGTCGCCGGCCGAGGTGGTCACGCTGTAGTAGCTGGCCTCGCCCTTGAAGGGGCAGTAAGTGCCGGTGTTCGTCCGGGTGAGCCGATCCTGGACCACGTCGGCTAACGGACTGTATTGCACCGCAGGCAAAGTGGCTTCGCGCAGTTCCAGCGCGGCGGTGGTGTCGGCGACGAGCTCGCCATTGACGCGCACCTGCACCCGTCCCTGGGTCGGCTCGATGGTGATCGGGTGCCCCGCGCTGGGTTCTTTGATTTCCGGGTGGGCCATGATGCTTCCTCCTTAGACGCGAACAGACACTGCAACACCGGGCGGTAGCCAACGCTTCCCAGCCTGTCCTGACCGCCTATTCGGTTCTGGCGGCGCCGCTGTTCTGGGTGTCTTTCCGGCGCGACTGCGCGCTCTTCAGTGCGGCCCAGAAGCGGGCCGCCTCGCGGATGGATTCCTCGACCGGACGTGGTTGCCAACCCAATTCGCGGACGGCCTTGCTGTGGTCGAGGGGTGCTTCGGCACGCATCATGCGCACCGACGCGAGGCTGAGCTCGGCGTCCTTTCCGGTGAGCCGGGCCCGCAGAGTGCCCAGCGCACCCAGGGCGTACAGCATCGGGACCGAGATCGAGCGCCGCGGCGCGGGCACCCCGGCCTCGTCGGCCGCGATCCGCACCACCTCCTTCATCGCGATCATCCGTTCGGAGATCAGGTATCGCTCGCCGACGCGTCCGCGTTCGGCGGCCAGGATCATGGCCCGGGCGGCATCGGTGACGCCGACGACTTCCAGCTGGATGCCCTGCATCGTGAAGGGCAGCTTGCCGAAGACCGCGCCGGCGATGAACGCGCCATGCGGGGTGCGACCCCAGTCGCCGTCACCGTATGTCGTCGACACGCACATCGCCACCGCGGGCAGCCCGGATTCGGCCACGTAGCGCATCACCAGATTTTCGGCCTGGACCCGGGATTGGACGTAGTCCGACAGTCCGCGGGTGCCGACGATGTCGTCTTCGGTCGCTACGTGCCCGCGGCGGCGGCCGACGGTCGCATAGGTACTGGTGAAGATGAAGCGGCGTAGCCCGGGTTGCGCGACGGCCACCTCGAGAACGTTGCGCAGCCCCTCGACGTTGGTCCGAAACAGCGGGGAGGTATCGCGTAGCCAGGCGCGGGTGTCGACGACGCAGTAGTAGACGTCGTCCACACCATCCATCGCCTTTCGCAGCACTGCGGTATCGAACACGTCGCCGTGAAACCGGGTCAGGGCAAGGTCATCGATGGATCGGGTATTGGCGCCCTCACGCACCATGGCCCGCACCTCGTGGCCGTCGGCGACGAGCTGGCGGGTCACATGCGAACCCAGAAAACCGTTGGCCCCGATGACAAGTTTTGCTCTGGCGGTCACTGGGTCCCCCCGTACTGGTCCATGAAGCGCGCGGCGTCCTCGTCGAGGGTGCCGAGCTCCTGCGCCTTGCGGCACCACTTCAGCGAGGCCTGCACGAAGCGCAGCGGGTTGTAGATGTCTTCTTGCTGACGCCACAGGCCGTCGCCGGCGTAGGTGATGATCGAGATGTTCGTCGCGCCGATGACGGTCCCGTCGCCGGGATCGCGCATCGGGTTGTCGAGTTCCATGATGATGCGCCCCGTGGGCTCGTCGATCACCGACCACAGCGACGGAAACGCAACCATGTGGCTGCCGGGGAAGCTGCCCATCGTCCGGCCGATCCACTCGCGGACCTCGTCGCGGCCATGCATGGTGCCCGCCGCGTGTTCGATGTACAGGACGTCGGGCGTGTAGTGCTGGACCCACGCGTCCCAGTCCTGCGATTGCGCCGCCGCATCGACGGTCGCTTCGAATTTTTCGAAGGCGGCGGCCAGCTCGCTACGGGAGAATTTCGGCGTGCTCATGATTTCGCGGCACCGTTGCAGCCCATCGGCGGAGTGTAGCCTGGCTTTTGTTCCTGCCCGAGTGCTGGCCGGTGATGGAGGACGAACGATGACCAACCAGAAGGCGATTCTCGCCGGCGGCTGCTTTTGGGGGATGCAGGACCTGATCCGCAAGCAGCCGGGCGTGGTTTCGACGCGGGTCGGTTACACCGGCGGTGACGTCCCCAATGCGACCTACCGCAACCACGGCACGCACGCCGAAGCCATCGAGATCATCTATGACCCGGCGGTCACCGATTACCGCACGATGCTGGAGTTCTTCTTCCAAATACACGATCCGACAACGAAAGACCGGCAGGGCAATGACCGGGGAACCAGTTACCGGTCGGCCATCTTCTATCTCGACGAGGACCAGAAGCGGGTCGCGCTGGACACCATCGCCGATGTCGAGGCGTCCGGGTTGTGGCCCGGCA
>DASTKA010000577.1:0-5732 GCA_035716165.1 Mycobacterium sp.
CGGGGCCGTTCGGTCATGACCTTGGCCAAGGCCACCGCGCCCGGCCGTTCGTCGCGGACCAGCTCTTGAACCCGGGCCAGCGACACCGTGCTGATGGCCGCGTCGATGGCCGCGAACAGTCCGCCCAGCGCGATCAACGCGACTGCACCGAGCAGCTCAGACCAGCCGGTCAATTGTCGACATACCTTGACTTGGTCACTGACCTCCCTATGGCTTTGAACTCCTGTTTCATGAATATCTTCTAACATGCTGCCCTCTTGGCAACTGGCAATGAAAGCCGAGCCCAAGTTCCCGGGCACAATCAGGGTTTACTCCGACGGCATCAATAAGTTCCTCCGCTGGTGCGCAGAGAGTGATGCGCGCAAGTTCCCGAAGCCGTTGCGGCGGAATGGGAACGCGGCGGATACGTCGGACGCGTCACCTAACACAAGCAACCTCAGTAGAGGACCATCCGGACGAGCCAGAGGCGGGATTGCCCGCCATGAGGCTGCCTACCGGCGGCTGCGTGCTCGCTCGCGCCGCGACGGAATCCTGACCACTTTGGTTTCCGATTCGTGCTGGTCCTGCAATATGATTACGCCCTCCGCGTCACTTCCCACCGGTTGGGCTGCTCCCTCGAGCACCTCACCGACTACGCGTACCGGGCGTGGAAACGCCGTGTTTGTCAAGATCTTGTACAGGGGAACCGCCGCGATGAACAGCGCCAGCGGTAGTTCAATCAGGCCCAATCCCGTTGCGGCGACCAGGCCTCCGAAATACCCAACTGATCTGGGTATATCAACTTCGACGCTGCCCATCTGCACTTCCAACACGTTTTCCGGCGCTCCGAATCGGATCTCCAGCGCGCTGCCATTGGCCATGTGCGTCCCTCCTAATCCGTCGAGGACCGTCACATCGTGTACCCCGTGGGGCGCCATCTAGACCCTGCGGTTCAGCGGTTGCGGCCAAACCCCACCGCTAGGAGTCAGCGTTGTGCTCCTCGTTTCGGCTGCGACGCCCGAGCAGCCAGGCGACCAGGACCACGACCACCGCAAACCCCCCGAAGCGCAGCGCCAGGGTCCATCCGGATCCGGACTGACCGGGCTGAGCGGGCTCCTGGTGGTGAACGGCCAGGAGTACCAAGAAGCTTCCATCGTCGGTCGGCCCGGCACCCGGCGTCGGCTGGGTCTTGATCACCCTGATCTGGGCGGGCGCGCTCAAGGAGTTATCGATCTGCCCCCAGGCCAGGGTGGTGTCGTCCAGCAGGAATGTGTCCTGGCCGCCCGCCGCTTGGCTGCCGTCGTGACCCACCACCGCCACGTGGCCCACTTCCACCGTCTCGCCTTTGGCGGGGACGGACACCGTGACGTTCTCGTACAGCTTGGGCGGGGCCGGCGGCTTGTAGTCGGGTGGCGGCGGGCCGTTGTATCCGTTCGACGGTACTGAACCCCCGCCGTAGAAACTGCCGGCCGCCACGTAGCTGTCGCCCACCGCGGTGAACGGGACCACCCCTGCGGTCGGGGCATCGAGCACCATCCGGGCCCCGCGCGCCAGATACGCCTCCTGGTAGGCGCCGTTGTAGAAGTAGCGGAACGTCATCGGCTGGTTCAGCGGGTTGAAGATGGTCGGGCGGCGATACGCGTCGTCGTAGTCGATGTAATCCCAGTGACGCGGCCGGACGAACTTCTGGTCGTCAATCTTGAGGACGTCGACGTTCTCCCGGTGGGAACTCACGACGTTCTGGATCCGTTGGTTGAAATCCACCTGGGTCGGCGGTTTCGGTGGGTTGGCGGCGTCGACGCGCGAAACCGGTGCGGCCTTGGCCGCCGCGATCGCCAGCGACGGCGCGTCCAGTCCTCTCGGCGGTGCCACCGGCGGGGCGTTTCGCGGCGCGTCGGGGCCCGGCGGATTGATCTCCAGCACGGGGACCGTCTCACCCGAGTTCGGCGGCGGAAGGACCATCGGCCCCTGCGCGGGCGGTGGCGCCGGCGCGATCGGGGGCGGCTCGTACACCGGAATGGGAACTTGCGGAAGCGGTTTCGGCGCATTGCTCGGGGGCCCCTGGACCCCGCGGTGGTCCTCGCTGCACACGTTCGCGGTGTGATAGGCGTTCACGTAGAACATGCAGTGCTGGCAGGCAACGGGATTCGATCCCTCTCCGGCACACGGAGCCGCCTGCGCCACGGTGGCGGTGGCGGTTACCAACACCGACACCGGTGTGAATGCGATGGCGGCCGCCGCCAGGATCCTCAAGAGGCTCAATTGTCGAAATACCTTGACTTGTCGAGCAATCGGCGGTCGCGCTCCTCTTGGCGGTCCTGATGGTAGGCCTCGACCTGCTCGGCGACCCACTCCTCGAGCAACCGGTCCTGAAGGGCGAACATCTCCTTCTCCTCGTCCGGTTCGCCGTGGTCGTAACCGATCAGGTGAAGCACCCCGTGGATGGTCAGCAGAGCCAGCTCGTGCCCCAGGCTGTGACCCGCCGCGGCGGCCTGGCCGGCCGCGAACTCGGGGCACAGCACGATGTCGCCCAGCATCGAGGGACCCGGCTCGGGGGCGTCAGGACGCCCACCGGGCTCGAGCTCGTCCATCGGAAAGCTCATCACGTCGGTCGGCCCGGGCAGGTCCATCCAGCGCATGTGCAGGTCGGCCATCGCGGCGGTGTCCAGCAGCACCATCGACAGCTCGGCCGCCGGGTTGACCTCCATCTTGCCGATGACGAACCGCGCGACGCTGATCAGTTCGGTCTCGGAGACGTCGACGCCCGATTCGTTGGATACCTCAATGCTCATGGAACCCGTTCACCGCGCCATCATCGACGACCGCGCGAGCCGGTCGCCCGCCGCGCCGCCCGGTTCATCGTCAGGTCGGGCTCGTCGAACTTCGCATAGGCGTCGACGATCTCCGAGACAAGCCGGTGGCGGACCACGTCGACACTGGTCAGCTCCGCGACGTGGATGTCATCGACGCTGTCCAGGATTTCCATCGCCGAGCGCAGGCCCGACCTGGCGCCGCCGGGCAGGTCGACCTGGGTGATGTCGCCGGTGACGACGATCTTCGATCCGAAGCCGAGCCGGGTGAGGAACATCTTCATCTGCTCGGCGGTGGTGTTCTGCGCCTCGTCGAGGACGATGAACGCGGAATTCAGCGTGCGGCCGCGCATGTACGCCAGCGGCGCCACCTCGATGACTCCGGCGGTCATCAGTTTGGGAATCAGCTCGGGATCCATCATGTCGTACAGCGCGTCATAGAGCGGCCGCAGATACGGATCGATCTTCTCGCTGAGCGTGCCGGGCAGAAAGCCAAGGCGCTCACCGGCTTCCACGGCCGGGCGGGTCAAGATGATGCGGCTGACCTGTTTGGTCTGCAGGGCGTTGACCGCCTTGGCCATCGCCAGGTAGGTCTTGCCGGTGCCCGCCGGGCCGACCCCGAAGACGATGGTGTTGGCGTCGATGGCGTCGACGTAGCGCTTCTGGTTGAGCGTCTTGGGCCGAATCGTCTTGCCGCGCCGCGACAGGATGTCCAGCGTGAGCACTTCGGCCGGTGACTCGTTGTCGGTGCCGGCCAGCATGGCGACGCTGTGGCGGACCACCTCCGGGGTCAACGGTTGACCATTGGCCACGATGGCGATGAGCTCCGATATCGCCCGTTCGGCGAGAGCGACGTCGGCGGGCTCACCCGCGAGGGTGATCGCATTGCCACGCACATGCAGGTCGGCGCTCAGGCTGCGCTCCAGGGCCCGCAGGTTCTGGTCCGCCGAACCCAACAAACCCATCACGACATCGGGCGGAACATCGATGCTGCTGCGAACCTGAGCGGAGGCCGGGACGGCTCCGGCTGCGTCAGCAGCGCTGGTCTCGCGGGGCGTCACGTGGCTCTCGATGCCTGCTTTCTCGGCTTGTCGTGGGAGTGCTGGGCCGTCTCAGTCTACGCTGAGGGCTCGGATTGGTCAGTGTTCAGCAACGTACTCGACGACGCGGCGGCGTCGCGAACCCGCAGCTTGTGGCCGTTTGCCGGCACGTCGCCGTGCCGATCCCAGCGGGTGGTGAGCACGCCCAGCGCCCCCAGCGCCACCGCCGCGGCGGTCGACGTCCGCAGCACCTGGGGACCGAGCCGCACCGCCGCCGCGCCCGCGTCGGACAATGCCGCCATCTCGTCCTCCGCGATCCCGCCTTCTGGTCCGACCAGCAGCAGCACTGATTTCGCTTGTGCCAGCTCGATATCCGCGAGCCGGTCGGTGGCCGACTCGTGCAAGGCCAGCGCCGTCGCACCGGCGGCAACCTCGTCGCGGACCCGCTGTGTCAGCTCCGCGGTGGACAGCACTCCCTCGACGGCAGGAACGTGCGCCCGACGAGATTGCCGGGCCGCCGAGCGTGCCACAGCACGCCATCGGCGCAGGCCTTTGTCCACCCGGGCGCCTTGCCAGGTGGCCACACATCGTGCCGCCTGCCACGCCAGAAACGCGTCGGCACCGGCTTCGGTGGCCAACTCGATGGCCAATTCCGAGCGCTCCGACTTCGGCAGTGCCTGCACCACGGTCACCGGCGGGCGGCCCGGAGCGACGCTCCAGCGCTCGAGCACCCGTGCGCGCAGGCCGTCGCGTCCGGCGTGCACCACCTCGCAATGGGCCAGGGCACCGGCGCCGTCGCCGAGCACGAGTCGCTCGCCGGGGCGGATCCGCCGCACGGTGGCGGCGTGGAAACCCTCGTCACCGCCCAGCACGGCCAGCGAGCCGGGCTCGGGCAGATCGTCGAGGTAGAACAGGGTCGCGACCATGTGCGCGCCTTCGAGGCTCCTAGCGCCCGGTGAAGGTTTCGCGGAGCCGGCTGAACAACCCGCCGCCGGCGTGGGTCGAGCGGACCTCGGGCACGTCGCGGCTGCGGCGCGTCTTGAACTCGCGCAGCAATTCGGTGTCGCGGTGGTCCAGCCGGGGGGGAACCACCACCTCGACGTGCACATGCAGATCGCCCCGAGTGCCGGACCGCAGGTGCGGCATGCCGTGGCCGCGCAGCGTGATGACCGAAGCCGGTTGGGTGCCGGGCGGGATGTTGATCTCGCTGACGCCGTCCAGAATGGCGTCGACGGTGACGGTGGCGCCCAGCGCCGCGTCGACCATCGGCACCGAAACCGTGCAGTGCAGATCGTCGCCGTCGCGGACGAAGACGTCGTGGGGCTGTTCATGCACCTCGACGTACAGGTCGCCGGCGGGGCCGCCGCCGGGTCCGACCTCACCCTGGGCCGCGAGCCGCACGCGCATGCCGTCGCCGACCCCGGCGGGGATCTTGACGCTGATCTCGCGGCGGGCCCGCACCCGGCCGTCGCCCATGCATTGATGACACGGGTCCGGGATGACGACGCCCACGCCGCGGCAGGTCGGGCACGGCCGCGACGTCATCACCTGGCCCAGCAGCGAGCGCTGCACGGTCTGGACCTCGCCCCGACCGCCGCAGGTGTCGCAGGGGATGGGTGCCGAATCCCCGTTGGTGCCCTTGCCCTGGCATCGATCACACAGCACCGCGGTGTCGACGGTGACCTGCTTGGTCACACCGGTCGCGCATTCCTCGAGGTCGAGCCGCATCCGCAGCAGCGAGTCCGAGCCCGGCCGCACCCGCCCAATCGGGCCGCGGGAGGTCGCGCCGCCGCTGAAGCCGCCGCCGAAGAAGGCCTCGAACACGTCGCCCAGGCCGCCGAATCCAGCGCCGAAACCACCGCCCGCGGCGGCGGCGTTCTGCAGCGGATCCCCGCCCAGGTCG
>DASTKA010000578.1:0-4924 GCA_035716165.1 Mycobacterium sp.
CAACGGCCACCCCAGGAAGAGCTGATCGCCGACTACAGCCCCTGGGAGGGATACGGCGGACGGCAGCAGCCGTCGAGCGGACGCTAGATGCCGACCCGTGTGATCGCGTTGTGTTTACGCAGGTAGCAGTACCAAGTGACGCCGAGCAGGCCGAGGAAGAACAGGATGTAGAACCGCAGCGCCGGTTCGATGCTGCCGAATTCCGATTTCGACCACGCGTACGCGAGCGGAACCACGAAGCCGCCGAAGGCCCCGACCGCCGAGATGACGCCCAGCGCACCGGCGGCCTGACGGCGCATGGCCACCATGGTGTCGGCGTCGCCGCCGGCCAACTCGCCCTTGATCTTGAAGATCCGCGAGATCATCCGGTAGGTCGAGCCGTTGCCGATGCCGGTGGCGACGAACAGGAACATGAAGCTGGCGAAGAAGGCCGGCAGATTGACCGCCTTGACCGACCACAGCGCCGCAGCCGCCCCGATCGCCAGCATCACGAAGCTGGCGGCGGTGATGCGGGCGCCGCCGATCCGGTCGGCCAGCTTGCCGCCGAGGGGCCGGATGACCGATCCGATGCCGGCGCCCAGGAAAGCCCACGCCAGGGCGATGTCGCCGCGCCCGAAAACCGTCTTGAGCAGCGTCGGGAAGGCCGCCGAGTAACCGATGAACGACCCGAAGGTGCCGATGTAGAGCAGCGACATGATCCAGGTGTCGGGGTGGCGCAGCGACTCCAGCACCGGCTTCACGTCGGCCTTGGCCTCGGTGAGGTTGTTCATGAACAAAAACGCGCAGACCGCGGCCACCACGGCGAGCGGCACGTAGAACAGGCCGGCCCGCGACAGCGCCATCCCGCCGCCGGCGATGACGATGGGCGGAATGATCTTCTGCACCACCGCCACGCCGATGTTGCCGCCGGCCGCATTCAGGCCAAGCGCCCACCCCTTGTCCTTCTCCGGATAGAAGAACGAGATGTTGGCCATCGACGAGGCGAAGTTGCCGCCGCCGAAGCCGGCGGTCGCCGCGATAGCGACCAGGGCGCCGAAGGGCATGCCGGGATGGCGCACCGCCCACGCCAGCAGCAGGCATGGGATCAGCAGCAGCGCAGCCGAGACGGTGGTCCAGTTGCGGCCGCCGAAGAGCGGGACCGCGAAGGTGTAGGGCAATCTCAGGAACGCCCCGACGCCGCTGGGCACGGCGACCAGAAACAGGGCCTGGCTGGCGGTCAGCGCCCACCCCGACGCGGCGGCGTGCCCGTGCGCCACGGCCGTCATCTGCACCACCACGATGCTCCACAACATCCACACGGAAAACCCGACGTGCTCGGCGAAGATCGAGAAGATCAGGTTCCGGCGAGCGATCGGCTTGCCGCTCGTCTCCCAGAATTCGGGGTCCTCGGGGCGCCAGTCATCGATCCAGTGCCGCCCCTTGCGGAGCTCGCGCGGCGGCGCGGACTGCGGTGCCGGGGTGATGGTCGTGGTCATCTAAGTGGGACTCCTGAGCTCAATGAGGCGCGGGCAGTGATCACTCGACGCTAAAGACGCACTGTTACCGGTCGTGGTGTGCACAGTTACGTGGGCGATACGCAGAAATCGCAACGGCCCGGCCCCGTTTGTCAGAACTCTGCAACGCGATGACCGGGGAAGCCCGCGGCCAGCGGTCGATGCGCGACAATCGGCACATGCACGTGACTGAGGCGCCCCTGGGCCTACGGGAGCGCAAGAAGATCAAGACCCGCCGCGCCATCCGGCGCGAGGCGTTTCGGCTCATCGAGGAGAACGGCTTCGCCGCGACCACCGTCGAACAGATCGCCGAGGCGGCCGACGTGTCGCCGAGCACCTTCTTCCGCTATTTCCCGTCCAAGGAATCGCTGCTGCTGGCCGACGATCTGGACCCGCTGATCCTCGAGGCGCTGAAAGCCCAGCCGCGCGACCTGTCTCCGGCGCGGGCTTTCCGCCAGGCCTATGCGGCGGTCCTCGCCCAGCTGCCCGACGACCAGCTGGAGTTCGAGAGCACCCGGCAGCGCCTGATGTTCTCCATACCCGAACTCAAGGCGGCGATGTACGACGAGTACTACCGCACCGTGACCGTTGCCGCTGAGGCGATCGCCCACCGGATCGGCCGTGCCGCAGACGATTTCGAAGTCCGGGTCTTCGCGGGGGCGTTGACGGGCGCCATGATGGCCGCCTTCGACGGCGCGCCGAAGACCGCCGACACGATCTATCGGGCTTTGGATTTCATGGACGCCGGCATGCCGCTGGCCTGAGGGTGCAAGCGCGGCGATGCGGTTGTGGGGGCGGAACGCGATACTCTCACGCGATGCGACAGGGATGGAATCGACGGGGATTCTTGCAGCTCGCAGGGGCTGCCGGGGTTGCCGCGATCGGCGGTGCGACCGCGTTCTCGGAGCTTTTGGCGGGATGCTCGTCGAATAAAGGGGCTCCGGGAGCCGCCCCGGGGTCGGTGACGGTCACCCACCTGTTCGGTCAGACCGTCGTCAAAGAGCCACCCAAGCGTGTCGTCAGCGCCGGCTACACCGAACAGGACGATCTGCTCGCGGTCGGGGTGGTGCCGATCGCGGTGACCAATTGGTTCGGTGACCAACCGTCCGCGGTCTGGCCGTGGGCCGCGCCCAAGCTCGGCGGCGCGCAGCCGACGGTGTTGAACCTGGACAACGGCATTCCGGTCGACCAGATCGCCGGTCTGAAACCGGACCTGATCGTCGCCGTCAACGCCGGCCTGGACGCCGACACCTATCAAAAGCTGTCGGCGATCGCGCCGACGATCGCGCAATCGGACGGCGACGCGTTCTTCGAGCCGTGGAAGGAACAGGCCACCGCCATCGGCCAGGCGGTGTTTCAGGCCGACCAGATGAAGTCGTTGATCGCCGGCGTCGACCAGAAGTTCACCGACATCGGCAAGAAGAATTCGCAATGGACCGGCAAGAAGGCGCTGTTGATGCACGGCGCGCTGTGGCAAGGCACCGTCGTCGCCACCATGGCGGGCTGGCGCACGGATTTCCTGAATCAGATGGGGTTGGTCATCTCCGACAGCATCAAACCCTTCGGCACCGACCAGCGCGCCGTCATCCCGCGCGACCACATCAAAGCGGTGCTCGATTCCGCCGACGTGGTGATCTGGACGAGCGAGAACCCGGACGATCAGAAGGCGATACTGGCCGACCCGGAAGTGGCCGGGTCGCTGACCACCGCGCAGAACCGCCACATCTTCACCACCAAGGACCAGGCCGGCGCGATCGCGTTCGCCTCGCCACTGAGCTACCCCGTCATCGCCGACCAGCTACCCCCGCTGATCGCCAAGATCCTGGGTTAGCGACGCGCGCGCGTCGCGGCTGTTTGAGCGTTTGCTAAGGCAGCTCTGGCAGTGCTCGAAATTCCGCCGGCAGCGCTCGCACAAGGCCCGATCCCGGGGTTACCGTCGAGTAATGAGCGTGACGGACCTTAGCGGCGACCTTGCCCACAACCTGCCGACGGAGCTGGTCGGCAACACCGTTGTGGACTACGGCGACCGAGCGCTGATGGTGCAATGCGGCAGTACCGCTGAGGTATTGGCGTGGGGGGACGCGCTGCGCGCCGCGGCCATCCCGGGCGTGGTCGACATCGTGCCGGCCGCCCGCACGGTGCTGGTGAAGCTGGACGGCCCGCGCTGTCAGGGCGTCATCCGTCGGCGGCTGCGCAAGATGCGCGTCGATCCGACCCCGGGCGCCGCCTCGGAGCGCCGCGCCGACGTGGTCATCGATGTCGTCTACGACGGTCCGGACCTGGCCGAGGTCGCCGATCACACCGGGCTGTCGATCGCGGCCGTGGTCGACGCCCACACCACCACGCTGTGGCGGGTCGGATTCAGTGGATTCGCACCAGGTTTCGCGTATCTGGTCGATGGCGACCCCCGCCTGCGGGTGCCGCGCCGCGCAGAGCCGAGGACATCGGTGCCCGCCGGCGCCGTCGGTCTCGCCGGTGAGTTCAGCGCGGTCTATCCGCGTCAGTCCCCCGGCGGTTGGCAACTCATCGGTCGCACCGATGCGGTGCTGTGGGATTTGCAGCGGTCGAACCCCGCACTGTTGGCGCAGGGCATGTGGGTTCAGTTCCGGGCCGTCTGACCAGTGGCGAGTTGAGGAGATAGCCGTGCCGATCCTGGAGATCCTCCGCACCGGACCGTTCGCCGTCGTCCAAGACCTCGGCCGGCCGGGGCTGGCCCACCTGGGGGTGAGCCGGTCCGGAGCCGCCGACCGGCGCGCGCACAGGCTGGCCAACCGACTGGTGGCCAACCCCGACGACCGCGCCACCGTGGAGGTGACCTTCGGTGGTTTCGCCGCCAGGGTCCGCGGCGGCGACGTCGACATCGCGGTGACGGGCGCCGACACCGACCCCACCGTCAACGGAATCAAGTTCGGCACCAACAGCATTCACCGTGTGCGCGACGGCGAGGTGATCTCGCTGGGCGTGCCCCGCGCGGGGCTGCGCAGCTACCTGGCGATCCGCGGCGGGATCTGCGCGGAGCCGGTGCTGGGCTCGCGCAGCTACGACGTGATGTCGGCCATCGGCCCGGCGCCGCTGCGGAGCGGCGACCGATTGCCGATCGGCGAGCACACCGACGCCTACCCCGAACTGGACCAGGCGCCGGTCGCGGCCATCACCGCCGGCGTCGTCGAGCTGTCCGTGGTGCCCGGGCCGCGCGATGATTGGTTCGTCGACCCGGATGCCCTGGTGCACACCGAGTGGGTGGCCTCCGACCGCAGCGACCGGGTGGGGATGCGGTTGACCGGCCGGCCACTGCAGCACTGCTACCCGGACCGGCAGCTGCCCAGCGAGGGCGCTACCCGCGGCGCAATCCAGGTGCCGCCCAACGGATTACCGGTGATCCTTGGTCCCGACCATCCCGTCACGGGCGGCTACCCGGTGATCGGTGTGGT
>DASTKA010000579.1:0-6379 GCA_035716165.1 Mycobacterium sp.
CCGCTACCGCGACGACAAGACCTATCCGGTGTTGGCGGTGACCCTCAACGAGGAGTTCCCCCGACTGATGGTCTATCGCGGGCCCCGGCGCAAAGGGGTGCGCTACTTCGGGCCCTACTCGCACGCGTGGGCGATCCGGGAAACGCTGGATCTGCTCACCCGGGTGTTTCCGGCGCGCACCTGTTCGGCGGGAGTATTCAAGCGGCACAAGCAGATCGACCGTCCCTGCCTGCTCGGCTACATCGACAAATGCTCTGCGCCGTGCATCGGCAGGGTCAGCGCGGAGCAGCATCGCCAGATCGTGAACGATTTCTGCGACTTCCTGTCCGGCAAGACCGACCGGTTCGCCCGGGAACTGGAACAGCAGATGAACGCCGCGGCCGAGCGGCTCGATTTCGAGCGGGCCGCCCGGCTGCGCGACGACCTGGGCGCATTGAAGAGGGCGATGGAGAAACAGGCCGTGGTCCTCGGCGACGGCACCGACGCCGACGTGGTGGCCTTCGCCGACGACGAGCTCGAGGCCGCGGTGCAGGTGTTCCACGTGCGCGGCGGCCGGGTCCGCGGCCAACGTGGCTGGATTGTCGAAAAGTCGGCCGACCCTGGCGATTCCGGCGAGGAACAGTTGGTCGAACAGTTCTTGACGCAGTTCTACGGCGAGCAGGCCGAATTGGGCGGCGCCGCAGACGAATCGGCGAACCCGGTGCCGCGTGAGGTGCTGGTGCCCTGTCTGCCGTCCAATGCCGGCGAGCTGACCAGTTGGCTGTCCAACCTACGTGGATCCCGGGTGGCGCTGCGGGTCCCACAGCGCGGTGACAAGCGTGCGCTGGCCGAAACCGTGCAGCGCAATGCGAAAGACGCTCTACAGCAACACAAGTTGAGGCGTGCCGGCGACTTCAACGCGAGATCCGCTGCGCTGCAGAACATCCAGGAGGCCCTCGGCTTGTCCGATGCGCCGCTGCGCATCGAATGCGTGGACATCAGCCATGTCCAGGGCACCGACGTGGTGGGCTCGCTGGTGGTTTTCGAGGACGGTCTGCCGCGCAAATCGGACTACCGGCACTTCGCGATCCGGGAAGCCGCCGGACAGGGACGTTCCGACGATGTCGCCTCGATCGCCGAGGTGACCCGCCGCCGGTTCGCGCGGCACCTGAGCGAACAAAACGACACCAATATGCTTTCCCCGGAGGGAAAGTCCCGCCGCTTTGCTTACCCGCCGAACCTGTACGTCGTCGACGGCGGTGCCGCGCAAGTCAACGCGGCCAGCGCGGTGCTCGAGGAACTCGGCATCACCGATGTCGCGGTCATCGGCCTGGCCAAGCGGCTGGAAGAGGTGTGGGTGCCCTCGGAGCCCGATCCGGTGATCATGCCGCGCAACAGCGAGGGGCTCTATCTGCTGCAACGTGTCCGTGACGAAGCGCATCGGTTCGCGATCACCTACCATCGCAGCAAGCGATCCAAGCGAATGACGGCATCGGTCCTGGATTCGGTGCCAGGATTGGGAGAACATCGCCGGAAGGCATTGGTAAGCCATTTCGGATCGATAGCCCGCCTCAAGGAGGCCACCGTCGACCAGATCACCGCCGTTCCCGGCATCGGTGTGGCAACCGCCACGGCCGTCCTGGAGGCGCTACGTCCCGAGCGGTCCGAGGCGGCCCCATGACGGGCCAGGGTGAATTCGCCGGCGGCCACGCGGTGGACGCGCCGGCAGGCATCGACGTCGTCCTGGTGACCGGACTATCCGGGGCCGGGCGGGGTACCGCAGCCAAGGTGCTCGAAGACCTCGGCTGGTATGTGGCCGACAATCTGCCCCCGCAGCTGATCACCCGGATGGTCGATTTCGGTCTGGCCGCCGGCTCGCGGATCACCCAGCTCGCGGTGGTGATGGATGTGCGGTCGCGCGGCTTCACCGGCGACCTGGACTCGGTGCGCACCGAGCTGGCGACCCGAAACATCGCCCCGCGCGTGGTGTTCATGGAAGCATCCGACGACATGCTGGTGCGCCGCTACGAACAAAATCGCCGCAGTCACCCGCTGCAGGGTGATCAGACGTTGGCCGAGGGCATCGCCGCCGAGCGCCGCATGCTGGCTTCGGTTCGCGCCACCGCCGACTTGATCATCGACACCTCGACGCTGTCGGTGCGCGGCTTGCGCGAAACCATCGAGCGGGCCTTCGGGGGCGTCACCAGCGCGACCACCAGCGTCACCGTCGAGTCATTCGGCTTCAAGTACGGGCTGCCGATGGACGCCGACATGGTGATGGACGTGCGGTTCCTGCCGAACCCGCACTGGGTCGACGAACTGCGGCCACGCACCGGGCAGGACCCTGCGGTGCGGGATTACGTGCTGAGCCAGCCGGGCGCGGCCGAGTTCCTCGACGCCTACCATCGACTGCTGTCTCTGGTCGTCGACGGCTACCGCCGGGAGGGCAAGCGCTATATGACGGTCGCCATCGGCTGCACCGGCGGCAAGCATCGCAGCGTCGCGATCGCCGAGGCTTTGGCGCAGCTGCTGAAGGCCCAGAAGGATGACACCCCACTGTCGGTGCGGGTGTTGCACCGGGATCTGGGCCGCGAATGATCGAGCCGACGAACCGGGGCATCGTCGCGCTGGGCGGTGGGCACGGCCTCTACGCGACCCTGTCGGCGGCCCGCCGGTTGACTCCCCATGTCACCGCGGTCGTGACCGTCGCCGACGACGGTGGTTCCTCCGGCCGGCTGCGCAGCGAACTGGACGTGGTGCCGCCGGGCGATCTGCGAATGGCGTTGGCCGCCTTGGCATCTGACAGCCCCCACGGGCGGCTGTGGGCGACCATTCTGCAGCACCGGTTCGGCGGCAGCGGCGCCCTGGCCGGCCATCCGATCGGCAACCTGTTGCTGTCCGGCCTGTCCGAGGTGTTGGCCGATCCGGTGGCCGCCCTCGACGAGCTGGGGCGCATCCTCGGCGTCAAGGGGCGGGTGCTGCCGATGTGCCCGATCGCGCTGCAGATCGAGGCCGACGTTTCCGGTCTGGAAAGTGACCCGCGGATGTTCCGGCTGATCCGCGGCCAGGTGGCGATCGCGACCACACCGGGCAAGGTGCGCCGGGTGCGGCTGCTGCCCGACAACCCCCCGGCGACCCGGCAGGCCGTCGACGCCATCATGGCCGCCGATCTGGTTGTGCTGGGCCCCGGGTCGTGGTTCACCAGCGTGATCCCGCATGTGCTGGTGCCCGGACTGGCGGCGGCGCTGCGGGCGACCACCGCGCGGCGGGCCCTGGTGCTGAATCTGGTGGCGGAGCCGGGGGAGACGGCCGGCTTCTCCGTCGAGCGTCACCTGCACGTGCTGGCCCAGCACGCACCGGACTTCACCGTGCACGACATCATCATCGACGTCGAACGGGTGCCCAGTGAGCGGGAACGCGAGCAACTGCGCCGCACCGCCACACTGCTTTCGGCCGAGGTCCACTTCGTCGACGTGGCCAGACCTGGTACACCTTTACATGATCCAGGCAAGCTCGCGGCGGCCCTGGACGGGGTCCGAGCGGCCCGCAAGGCTTCGGGAGCGCCTTCGGTCACGGCCACCGCGGATATTCGGGTCGACGGTGCAAGCCCACCAGCCGGGGGGAGTGGACCGGCCGGCAGCGGACCAAGGGGTGACGACGCGTGGCGATGACGACCGAAGTCAAGGACGAATTGAGCCGCCTCATTGTGAAATCGGTCAGCGCGCGCCGCGCGGAGGTCACGTCCCTGCTGAGGTTCGCCGGGGGGCTGCATATCGTCGGCGGCCGCGTCGTGGTGGAGGCCGAGGTGGACCTGGGCAACGTCGCGCGGCGATTGCGCAAGGACATTTTCGAGCTCTACGGATACAACGCCGTCGTGCATGTCTTGTCGGCCAGCGGAATTCGCAAGAGCACCCGGTATGTGTTGCGGGTCGCCAACGACGGTGAGGCGCTGGCCCGCCAGACCGGCATGCTCGACAACCGCGGCCGCCCGGTGCGCGGACTGCCCGCCCAGGTGGTGGGCGGCAGCGTCGGCGACGCCGAAGCCGCGTGGCGCGGAGCGTTCCTGGCGCACGGGTCGCTGACCGAGCCGGGGCGGTCGTCGGCGCTGGAAGTCAGCTGCCCCGGCCCGGAAGCGGCGCTGGCGTTGGTGGGGGCCGCGCGTCGGCTCGGTGTCAGCGCCAAGGCCCGCGAGGTGCGTGGCGCCGACCGGGTGGTGGTGCGCGACGGCGAGGCGATCGGCGCGTTGCTGACCCGGATGGGCGCCCAGGACACCCGGCTGGTGTGGGAGGAGCGCCGGATGCGGCGCGAGGTCCGGGCCACGGCCAACCGGCTCGCCAACTTCGATGACGCCAACCTGCGCCGTTCGGCGCGCGCGGCGGTCGCGGCCGCGGCCCGGGTGGAGCGGGCGCTGGAAATCCTGGGCGACACCGTCCCCGACCATCTGGCCTCGGCCGGCAAGCTGCGGGTGGAACACCGGCAGGCGTCGCTCGAGGAGCTCGGCCGGCTCGCCGACCCGCCGATGACGAAAGACGCTGTCGCGGGCCGTATCCGGCGGTTGCTGTCGATGGCCGATCGCAAGGCGAAGGTCGACGGCATCCCCGACACCGAGTCGGCGGTCACGCCGGATTTGCTGGAGGACGCCTGACGACGATGCGCGCCGCGAAGCGGCGGGCTGAGGAGTCGGGCAATCAGAGGACGCCTGACGACGTCCCGCTAATTGTTCGGGATTTGCTGGTGGGAACGGTTGGGCGGGGGCTACGGTCAGGTGATGAAACGGCTTTCGAGCGTTGATGCGGCGTTTTGGTCGGCTGAGACCGCGGGCTGGCACATGCACGTGGGGGCGCTGGCGATTTGCGACCCCAGGGAAGCACCCGACTACAGCTTCCAGCGACTCCGCGAACTGATCATCGAGCGGTTGCCGGAACTGCCGCAGCTGCGGTGGCGGGTCAGCGGGGCGCCGCTGGGGCTGGACCGGCCCTGGTTCGTCGAAGACGAAGAGTTGGACATCGACTTCCACATCCGGCGCATCGCCGTTCCGGCACCGGGCGCTCGCCGCGAGCTCGAGGAGCTGGTGGGCCGGTTGATGTCCTACAAGCTGGACCGTGCCCGGCCGCTGTGGGAGATGTGGGTGATCGAGGGCGTGGAGGGCGGCCGGATCGCGTCGCTGACCAAGATGCACCACGCCATCGTGGACGGTGTCTCGGGGGCCGGCCTGGGTGAGATTCTCCTGGACGTCACGCCGGAACCGCGTCCGCCGCAACAGGAAACGGTGGGATCGCTGGTGGGATCGCGCATTCCCGGCATTGAACGGCGGGCGGTGGGCGCGCTCATCAACGTTGGTGTCAAGACGCCGTTCCGCATCGCGCGGCTCATGGAGCAGACCGTCCGTCAGCAGATCGCCACGCTGGGTGTGCGCAGCAGGCCCCCGCGCTACTTCGAGGCGCCCAAAACCCGTTTCAACGCACCGGTCTCGCCGCACCGGCGCATCACCGGCTGCCGCGTCGAACTGACCCGCGCCAAAGTCGTCAAGGACGCGTACGGCGTCAAGCTCAACGACGTCGTGCTGGCATTGGTGGCCGGCGCCGCCCGCGACTACCTACAGAAACGCGGCGAGCTGCCCGCCAAACCGCTCATCGCGCAGATTCCGGTCTCGACGCGCACCGACGACAACAAGGACGACGTCGGCAACCAGGTGAGCTCGATGACGGTTTCGTTGGCCACCGATGTCGAAGACCCGGGGGAGCGGCTGCGGGCCATTCACGAGAGCACCCAGAACGCCAAACTGATGGCCAAGGCGTTGTCGGCGCATCAGATCATGGGGCTGACCGAGACTACGCCGCCGGGGTTGCTGGGGCTGGCCGCGCGGGCCTACACCGCCAGCGGGCTGTCGCGAAACCTGGCTCCCATCAACCTGGTTGTCTCCAATGTCCCCGGGCCGCCGTTCCCGTTGTACATGGCCGGGGCCAAACTGGATTCGCTGGTGCCGCTGGGGCCGCCGGTGATGGATGTCGCGCTGAACATCACCTGCTTCTCCTACACCGATTACCTGGACTTCGGTTTCGTCACGACGCCCGAGGTGGCCAACGACATCGACGACATGGCCGATCGGATCGAGCCCGCGCTGACCGACCTGGAGAAGGCCGCCGCGCGCGAGACCAGCTAGCCGCTGGCGGTCTCGCGCCGGGACCGCTCAGACCGCCGCCGGGGTCGATCACCCGAAAATTGAATCAGGTTATCCACCAGCGCAAATCACGCGCCTGGATTATCCGGTCAGGAAGACCAGCCGGAACTTACCGATCTGCACCTGATCGTTATTGGCTAGCACCGTCGAGTCCACCGGCTGGCGGTTGACGTAAGTGCCGTTGAGGCTGCCGACGTCTGCGACGGCCCAGGTGCCGTC
>DASTKA010000580.1:0-6136 GCA_035716165.1 Mycobacterium sp.
GCGGCCCGGCGCCGGCCAGCCGGCCGACGAACTCGCCGAGATACGACTGGATGCCGCCCGGGCGGGGCGGAAAGTCGTTGGTTACCAGCAGGACCCGGCTCACGTGGGTCAGGCTAGCTTGGCGACGAAGCGTGCCGTGCAGACGGTCCGAGCGGGGCCGCGGCCGCGAGCCGGCCCTAGCGGGTCAGCCACTGTTGCCAGCGGGTGAGCAGGCCCGCCGGGCTGGCGCCCAGCACGTCTTGACCGGCGGCGTCCATGTCGGCGTGCCGGAGGCCGCAGGTGGCCAGGTAGAGATCGCGCAACTTCGGCGGTCCGTAGGTGTCGGCGACGAATCGGGCGAACCACCAGGCGCGGTCGTAGCCCAGCGAGCGCTGCTCCCCCGGCACGTCCAGGTCGCTGTCGGTGGGCAGCGTCATGGGCAGCAGCGTCTCGGCGGGCACGGGCGCCGGTGGTCGGCCAACGAAGTCGGCCACCCCCTCGGTCAGCCAGCGGGGCGCGTCGGTGACCGTGTCGGCGCGCGCGGCGTAGTGAAAGAGCTCGTGGGTCAACACGATTCGCAAGGATGCGGCGCTCATGCTGGCGGCCCCCGGGGCGAAAACGATCCGCTGCCCCGCGGCAACGCGGTGCACGGGATCGAGACGGTCGACAACCGTCACGGCCGCGATGTCGGCCCATTGCGACGCCGGTCCCCCGCCGGCGGCGGCGCGAAATTCCTCGTCCGTGCCGGCGGCGACCACGGAGATCTCGCGGGTCCAGTCGGCACCCCAGAACGACTCCACCGCGGTGATCGCCGCGCCCATGTCCGCCGCGATCCGGGACAGCAATCGGTCGCCGGCGGCGCCACCGAGCCCCAGCAGCCGCACGGTGCGGTCGCCGACGGTGATGGACTTGGCCGACGCACTGGTTTGGCTGCGGGCCGGCGTGACCAGCTGTGCGGGCCGGATCCGCGCTTCCCGTTCGGCGTCGAACGGCACGGCCGCGGCCACCAGTAGTTCGACGACGAATACCCAGGCCAGCAGTATCGGCAGCCGCCGGCGCCGCGGTCGGGGGTCTCTAGTAACGGCGGGCGTCGTAGATCGGGCCGCCGGCGCTCATCGGCGCCACCCGAACCGGCACGCCATAAGTGGAGGAGTGGATCATCATCCCGTCACCGATGTAGATGCCGGTGTGCGAGGCGTCGGAGTAGAAGGTCAGCACGTCACCGGGCTGCAGATCTCCGAGCGAGACGGGCTGGCCACCGTGGGCCAACGCCTGGCTGGAGTGCGGCAACGAGATACCGGCTTGCTGGAACGCCCACATCACCAGGCCGGAGCAGTCGAATCCGCCGGGCGCGGAGCCACCCCATACATAGGGTGAACCGACCTGGGTCAGCGCGGCCTGCACGACGGTGGCGCGGTCACCGCCGCCGACACCGCCGGGAGCCATGCCGGGCATGCCGGGCATGCCGGGAAGTCCGCCGGCGGGCGGGGCCTCGCCCGGCGCCTGCCCGGGGGGTGCGCCCGGGGGCGCCGCTTCCGGTGCCGGAGCGCCCGGGACCGGTCCGGGATTGGCCAGCGCGGTGCGCTGATCGGCCGTCAACGAAAGGTATTGCGACTTGACCACCGCGATCTGCACCTGCAGCTGGCTCTGCTTGGACTGCAGGCTCGCCCGGACCGCTGCGGCCTGCTCGGCCGCGCTCTTGGCATCGGCGGCCGACTTGGCGGACTCGCGCTCGGCCTTGGCGGCCTGCTCCCCGGCGATCCGGTAGCTGTTCATCTGGCTGGCCATCTGGGTGGCCATGACGCGCTGCACCGCCAGCTTGTCGATCAGGCCCTGCGGCGAGCCCGCGGTCAGGATGGCTTCCATGCCGTCCACGTGGCCGCCCATGTAGGTCGCGGCCGCCAGCTTGTTGACCGAGTTCTGATACGACGCGAGGTGCGCCTTGGCCCCATCTACGGCGGCCTGGTCGTCGGTGTGCTTCTTGTCCGCGGCACGCTGGGCGACCAGCTTGTCGTTCAGGTCGAGCTGGGCGCTGTGCATGGCCTCGGTGGTCTGCTCGGCCTGGCGGGACAGCTCATTGAGTTTCGCCGTGGCGTCTTCGGCCGGGTCGGCCCACGCGGGGCCGGTCATGACCCCGGAGAAGATCGCGAAGCCAGCTAGCGTCCCTATAGCCGAACGTGTCAAGACACGCGCAAACGGGTACCTAGGTTCAAGCCTCAAGATTTGCTTCCTTAAACGGCCATCGACGCGATAGGTCGTCGAGCTGGTTTAGGTCTCAAACAGGTTACGAAACGATATCGGCGTTTGTCCAAAGCAAGCGGTTAAGAAATTAGAAAGATTTCTGTCATTTCTATGTGAGTCGTTTCGCGTGGCCCGAGGACCTTTGTGGGACAAGGCGTTTAGGCTACCCCAGATCCGCGATCCCGCCGAACCGGGACCAGCCGAAGTCGCGGCGCCAAGCCGACTTCGGCAAGAACCTCCAACGCCGCGCGTTCATCCTGCGACAAAGTATCCGGGACCCCGAGTATCACGCTGACGACACAGTCGCGGCAGCCGGGGCCGCGCACCGCGCATTCGTCACAATCGATCACCACCGGCGCCCCCGGTTCCGGCGGCGTCATGCCGATGTCGGTCGGTCCAGTTCTCGGTGCCATCGGGCTCGTCCTCTCGCTCTGGCTCCGGCAAGTTGGGTGGGCGAACATCACGCCGGACTGTCCGAACCGTAACCGCGGCCACCGACAGGTCTCCGCCCTCGTCTTCCGGCGTGGGAGCGCCGCGGGTGTCGGTCGTCGGGCTTAACGTCACCGCCGTGGCTTCCCGGGGTGCGACTCAGCTGAGCTTCGCCGACGTGGGGTCACCGTTGACGCCCGACGAGCTCTCGCTGCGCGAGACCACCTTCGTGGTGGTGGACCTGGAGACCACCGGCGGCCGCACCAAGAGCGCCGAGGGAACCGTTCCCGACGCCATCACGGAGATCGGGGCGGTCAAGGTGCGCGGCGGCGTTGTGCTCGGCGAATTCGCCACCCTGGTGGATCCGCAGCGCAGCATCCCGCCCCAGATCGTGCAGCTGACCGGCATCACCACCGCAATGGTCACCGACGCACCGGCCATCGACGCGGTGCTGCCGATGTTTCTGGAGTTCGCCGGGTTGGACCACGGGACGGTGCTGGTCGCCCACAACGCCGGGTTCGACGTCGGCTTCCTGCGGGCCGCGGCCCAGCAGTGCGACATCGCCTGGCCGCGACCGCAGGTGCTGTGCACGGTCCGGCTGGCCCGCCGGGTGCTCAGCCGCGAGGAAGCGCCCAGCGTCCGGCTGGCCTCCCTGGCGCGGCTCTTCGCCGTGGCCACCCAGCCCACCCACCGCGCCCTCGACGATGCCCGCGCCACCGTCGACGTGCTGCACGCCCTCATCGAGCGAGTGGGCAATCAGGGCGTGCACACCTACGCCGACCTGCGCGCCTACCTGCCGGACGTGACACCCACTCAGCGCCGCAAGCGGGTGCTCGCGGAGGGCCTGCCGCGCCGGCCCGGGGTGTATCTGTTCCGCGGACCGTCGGGCGAGGTGCTCTACATCGGCACCGCCGTCGACCTGCGGCGACGGGTCAGCCAGTACTTCACCGGCGCCGACCCCCGGGGCCGGATGAAGGAGATGGTCGCGCTGGCCGGCGCGGTCGACCACGTCGAATGCGCCCACGCCCTGGAGGCCGGCGTGCGCGAACTTCGGCTGCTGGCCGCCCACGCCCCGCCGTACAACCGGCGATCCAGGTTCCCGCACCGATGGTGGTGGGTGGCCCTGACCGAAGAGGCGTTCCCCCGCCTCGCGGTGGTGCGGGCGCCGCGGCACGACCGGGCGGTCGGCCCGTTCCGGGCCCGCGCCGACGCCGCCGACACGGCCGCCCTGCTCGCCCGGTTCACCGGGCTGCGCACCTGCACCAACCGGCTGGGGCGCTCGGCGTTGCACGGGCCGCTGTGCGCCGAGGCGGAGGTGTCGCCGTGCCCGGCCGCCCGCGGCGTGACCGCCACCCAGTACGCCGCCGCCGTCGCGCGGGTCGCCGCGCTGATCGACGGCACGGACAACGGCGCGCTGACCGCGGCCGTCGACCAGATCGGCGCGCTCGCCGAGCGGCATCACTTCGAGAGCGCCGCCCGACTGCGCGACCGCACGGTCACGGCGGTCGAGACGCTGTGGCGCGGTCAGCGGCTGCGCGCCCTGGCCGTGGTGCCCGAGCTGATCGCCGCCGCGCCCGACGGGCAGGGCGGGTATCACCTGGCCGTCATCCGGCACGGCCAACTCGCCGCGGCGGGCAGCGCCAGGCGCGGGGTGCCACCGATGCCGGTCGTCGACGCGATTGTTGCCGGGGCGCAGGCGATTCTGCGCACGGCGGCTCCGCTGGGCGGCGCGCTGGTCGAGGAGACCGCGCTCGTGGCGCGCTGGTTGACCGCACCCGGGGTGCGCATCGTTCGGGTCGCCGAGGACGGCTGGGCTTCCCCGTTGCGCTCGGCCGGCGCCTGGTCGGCATGGGCCGCGTCGGCGCGCTCGGCGCGGCTCGCCAGCGAGCAGGCCCTTCGCGAATCAGACCTGCTGGCCGAACCGCACCCATCGCGCGAGCAGCTGTTCGGCCGCACCGGAGTCGATGGCCTCACAGGCGCGGGCCAACCCGTCCTCCCACGCCGGCAACCATTCAGCGCGGCTGGATAACCCGGCATGCGCGACGATCGCGCCGGCGGCATTGAGCACGACGGCGTCGCGCACCGGCCCCTTGCCGCCGGCGAGCACCGCACGCACCTCGGCCGCGTTGGCCTGCGCGTCGCCGCCCAACAAGTCGTCGAGATCGGCTCGGGGAAAACCGAATCCGGCCGGATCGAACGTCAGCCTGTCCACGGTGCCGGCCTGCACCCGCCAGATGGTGCTGGTCGTGGTGGTCGTCAGCTCGTCGAGCCCGTCGTCACCGTGCACCACCAGCACGCTGGACCGGCGGGCGGCGAAGACGCCCGCCATCACCTCGGCGAGGCCGGCGAACGCGCAGCCGATCAAACCGGCCCGCGGCCTGGCCGGATTCGTAAGCGGCCCAAGGAGATTGAACACCGTCGGGACGCCGATCTCGCGGCGCACCGCGGAGGTGTGCCGGTAGGACGGATGGAACAGCGGCGCGAAGCAGAATCCGATGCCCACCTCGGCGAGGCTGCGTGCGACCTCTTCGGGCCCGAGGTCGATCCGGATTCCGAGCGCCTCGAGGGTGTCGGCGCCGCCGGACAGCGACGAGGACGCCCGGTTGCCGTGTTTGACCACCGGCACCCCGGCGGCCGCGGTCACTATTGCCGCCATGGTGGACAGGTTCACGGTGTTGACGCCGTCGCCACCGGTCCCGACGATGTCGACGGTGTCGTCGCGGATGGCACCGGCGGGCATGGGCAGCGCGTGGTCGAGCATGACCTCGGCCAGCTCGATCACTTCGGCCGAGGTGGGAACCTTCACCTGCATCGCCACCGCGAACGCCGCGATCTGGGCCGGGGTCGCGTCGCCGGCCATGATCTGGTCCATGGCCCAGGCGGCCTGCCCCCGGGTCAGGTTGTGACCGCCCGTCAGACGCGCCAGGACCCGCGGCCACGATTGCGCGGACGCGCCGGAAGGCGAAGCCTCGGATGACAAAGCCACGCGCCGATGGTCCCACGCGGACCACACCAGCCCCAACCGTCCCCGCGGGCCGCCCGCTGCGCGCGCGTCGGCGACGCGCCAGACATCAAATGCCGCCCCGGGTGGAGTTCAACAACTACAAAGCGTCATACTTGCGGATGTGACCAGCGCTGCCGCTACTTCGGGTACTGCCATTACGTCGCGGGTGCATTCGCTGAACCGACCCAACATGGTCAGCGTCGGCACCATCGTTTGGCTCTCCAGCGAGTTGATGTTCTTTGCTGGCCTCTTCGCCATGTACTTCACCGCCCGCGCCCAATCGGGTGGGAAGTGGCCGCCGCCGCCGACCGAGCTGAACCTGTACCAGGCCGTTCCGGTGACATTGGTGCTGATCGCGTCGTCGTTCACCTGCCAGATGGGGGTGTTCGCGGCCGAGCGCGGCGACGTGTTCGGGCTGCGCCGCTGGTACGTGCTGACCTTCCTGATGGGTCTGTTCTTCGTTTGCGGTCAGGGCTACGAGTA
>DASTKA010000581.1:0-3210 GCA_035716165.1 Mycobacterium sp.
GCGGTCGTACTTCACCGCCCTGATGACCCCGGAGCGTCGCGAGGCGCTGACCTCGACGCAGGGCGAGGTGGGAACCGGCACCGCGTATCGCGACACCGTCGCGCAGATGGGCAAAGACGGGTGGCTCACCCTGAACTGGCCGAAGGAGTACGGCGGCCAGGACCGCTCCCCGATGGACTCGCTGATCTTCACGGACGAGGCCGCCATCGCGGGCGTGCCGGTGCCGTTCCTGACGATCAACAGCGTGGCGCCGACCATCATGGCGTTCGGCACCGACGAACAGAAGAAGTTTTTCCTGCCCAAGATCGCGGCCGGCGAATTGCACTTCTCCATCGGCTATTCCGAGCCCGGCGCCGGCACCGACCTGGCCAACCTACGCACCACCGCGGTGCGCGACGGTGACGACTACGTGATCAACGGCCAGAAGATGTGGACCAGCCTGATCGCCTACGCGGACTGGGTGTGGCTGGCGGTGCGCACCAACCCCGACGCCAAGAAGCACCGCGGGATTTCGATGCTGACCGTGCCGACGACCGCCGAGGGCTTCTCCTGGACGCCGGTGCACACCATGGCCGGGGTGGACACCAGCGCCACCTACTACTCCGACGTGCGTGTCCCGGTGACCAACCTGATCGGCGAGGAGAACGGTGGCTGGAAACTGGTCACCAACCAGCTCAACCACGAGCGCGTCGCGCTGGTCTCACCGCAACCGATCTTCCTGGCCCTTCGCGAGGTCCGGGAGTGGGCGCAAAACACCAAGGACGCCGGCGGCGCGCGCCTGATCGACTCCGAGTGGGTGCAGATCAACCTGGCCCGGGTGCACGCGAAGGCCGAAGTTCTCAAGCTGATCAACTGGGAACTGGCCTCGGCCGCAAGTGAAGCCCTGTCGCCCGCCGATGCGTCGGCGGCCAAGGTGTTCGGCACCGAGCTGGCCACCGAGGCCTACCGGCTGCTGATGGAGGTGCTCGGTACCGCGGCGACGGTGCGCCAGAATTCGCCGGGCTCGCTGCTGCGCGGTCGGGTCGAGCGGATGCACCGCGCCTGTCTGATCCTGACCTTCGGCGGCGGCACCAACGAAGTGCAGCGCGACATCATCGGCATGGTCGCCCTGGGTCTGCCCCGAAACCGCTGAGCCGCGTACGCAATAGAAGGACGGACGTTCATGGATTTCACCACCACCGAAGCGGCACACGACCTCGGCAACCTGGTCGACACCATCGTGGACTCGGTGTGCACACCCGAACACCAGCGTGAGCTCGACGGGCTCGATCAGCGGTTCGACCGCGACCTGTGGCGAAAGCTGATCGACGCGGGCATCCTGTCCAGCGCATCGGCTTCAGCGCTGGGCGGTGACGGCTTCGGTGCGCTCGAACAAGTCGCCATCCTGGTTGCGCTGGGACACCAACTGGCCGCGGTCCCCTACCTGGAGTCGGTGGTGCTGGGCGCGGGAGCGCTGGCCCGGTTCGGCTCCGAAGAGCTGCAACAGAACTGGGGCGTGCCGGCGGTCAACGGCGAGAAGACGCTGACCGTCGGCCTCGCCGGCGAGATGGGCGAGGGCCCGGTGCGGGCGGCCGGCGCCGGCGCCGGCTACCGGCTGACCGGAACCCGCACCCAGGTCGGATTCGCCCCGGTGGCCGACGCGTTCCTGGTTCCCGCCGAAACCGATTCCGGCACCGCGGTTTTCCTGGTGACCGCCGAGGACCCGGGCGTCACGGTGACCGCTCTGGAAACCACCGGCCTGGGCAGCGTCGGGCACCTTGCGCTCGATGGAACCGAGGTGGACGACAGCCGCAAGGTCGGTGGCGCCGAGGTCGTCACGTGGCTCGGCACGCTGGGAAGCTTGGGCCGCAGCGCTTTCCAGCTCGGGGTGCTCGAGCGGGGCCTGAAGATGACGGCCGACTACGCGCGCGAGCGTGAGCAGTTCGACCGCCCGATCGGTAGCTTCCAGGCGGTGTCGCAGCGACTGGCCGACGGCTACATTGACGTCAAGGGCCTGCGGCTCACCCTCACCCAGGCGGCCTGGCGGGTCTCGGAAGACATTCCGGCCGAGATCGACGTGGCCAGCGCGGCGTTCTGGGCGGCGGACGCCGGTCACCGGGTGGCACACACCATCGTGCACGTGCACGGCGGCGTCGGCGTCGACACCGATCACCCCGCGCACCGCTATTTCCTGGCCGCCAAAGAGATTGAGTTCGCCCTGGGCGGTGCCACCGGTCAGCTGCGGCGGATCGGCCGGGAGCTGGCGGAGACGCCCGCTTAGGCGCAATGGAACTCGCCGATGACCTGACGGTCACCAAGCTGTTGGCGCCGCTGACCGAGATCGACGATCGCGGCATCTACTTCGAGGACTCGTTCACCAGCTGGCGCGATCACCTGCAGCACGGCGCCGCGATCGCCGCGGCGTTGCGTGCGCGACTCGACCCCAGCCGGCCGCCGCATGTGGGCGTGCTGCTGGAGAACACTCCGTTCTTCTCGGCGATGCTGGTGGCGGCCGGAATGTCGGGGATCGTGCCGGTGGGACTCAACCCGGTGCGCCGCGGCGAGGCGCTGCAGCGCGACATCGCCAAGGCGGACTGCCAATTGGTGTTGGCCGACTCGAATTCGTCCGAGACGCTGAGTGATATCGAGCACCTGAACGCGGACTCCGCCGCGTGGGCCGACGAGGTCGCCGCGCACCACGACGCCCAGATCCGTTTTCAGGCCGCCTCGCCGGCGGATCTGTTCATGTTGATCTTCACGTCGGGCACCAGCGGCGAGCCCAAAGCGGTCAAGTGCAGCCACGGCAAGGTGGCCATCGCGGGCGTGACGATGACACAGCGCTTCGGCCTCGGCCCCGACGACGTCTGCTACGTCTCGATGCCGCTGTTCCATTCGAACGCGGTGTTGGTCGGATGGGCGGTGGCGGCGGCCTGCGAAGGCTCAATGGCCTTGCGGCGCAAGTTCTCCGCCTCGAACTTCTTCGTCGATGTGCGTCGCTACGGCGCCACCTACGCCAATTACGTGGGCAAGCCCCTGTCCTATGTGCTCGCCACGCCCGAGCGGCCCGATGACGCGGATAACCCGCTACGGGCGGTGTACGGCAACGAGGGCGTGCCCGACGACATCGAGCGCTTCGGCCGCAGATTCGGGTGCGTCGTGCAGGACGGGTTCGGGTCCACCGAAGGCGGCGTGGCCATCGCACGCACCCCCGAGACACCGGCCGGTTCATTG
>DASTKA010000582.1:0-2807 GCA_035716165.1 Mycobacterium sp.
TGGCGGCCGCGTGCTGCCTTTTCGCCGCGCGGCGCAGCTGCAAAATCCGCGCGGTGCCGACGGCAACTGTGATCAGTCCGCCCACCACGGCCGCCAGCAAGATCGCCACCCCCTTGGGCTGGCTCCAGTGCCAGCCCAAGAACTGAAAGTCCGTTTCGTTCGTGTTCTGCGTGATGAAGATCAGCAACAGGATCAGGATCACAAAGCCGGCGATCAACGAGGACCACAGCGCGCCGGCGCGGGTGAAGCCGATGGCCGGTTCTTTTTTGGCTGCGCCGGTGGTGGCCGCAGGAGTGGGCTTGGGGGGCGGCTGCCCGGGCGAGGCAGGGATTTGGCTGCTCATACTGCCATCTTTGCCCCATCCGAGGCGGAATGAAACCGATTCGCGGCAACCAATCCTCGCAGGCCAGCGTCCGCGCCGTTCGGGCATTAGGGTCGGCGGTATGACGGCACTGCCGCGCCTGCGGGGCGCGATCACGCGCGCGGCAGCATCGGTGATCGCGATGTCCGTCGTTGCGGCGTGCAGCAATTCCGATCCATTGGGAGCGCAGGTTCGCAGTCCCAACTCCATTGTGATCGGTTCGGGCGACTTTCCGGAATCGCAGATCATCGCCGAGATTTACGCACAAGCGTTGCAGGTCAACGGTTTTGAAGTGGGTAAGCGGATGGGCATCGGCAGTCGCGAGACATATATCCCTGCGCTGAAAGACCATTCCATCGACCTGGTGCCGGAGTATGTCGGCAATCTGCTGCTCTATATATCGCCGCAGTCCAACGCCACCACGTTGGATGCCGTCGAGCGGGAACTCGACCAGCTCCTGCCTCCAGGGCTCGCAATTCTGACGCCCGCACCGGCCGCCGACACCGACACGGTCAGCGTGACCGGACAAACGGCGAACTCGTGGAACCTGAAGGCGATCGCCGATTTGGCCACCCATTCGGCCGACGTGCGGTTCGGGGCACCCTCGGCCTTCGCGACCCGGCCGGCGGGCCTGCCGGGACTGCGGCAGAAGTATGGCCTCGACATCAGGCCGGGCAACTTCGTCGCCATCGACGACGGCGGCGGTGCGGTCACCGTGCGTGCGTTGATGGAGGGAAGGGTGAATGCCGCCAACATCTTCACCACATCACCGGCCATACCGCAGAACCACTTGGTTGTCCTGGACGACCCGGAACACAATTTCGTAGCCGGAAACATTGTGCCACTTGTCAATACGCAGAAGAGGTCCGACCGTCTCAAGGTTGTTCTGGACGCGGTCTCGGCGACGCTGACCACCTCCGGCGTCGCCGGCCTCAACGCCGCGGTGTCGGGGAACTCGGGCATCGATCCCGACCAGGCGGCGCGAAACTGGATACGCGACAACGGCTTCAACCATCCAATCGGGGGATGACTTGATCGTCTTCGACAAAGTCCGCAAGGCCTTCGCCGACGGAACCACCGCCGTCGACCAGCTCAGCCTGAGCATTCCCAACGGGAAGCTGACCGTGTTCGTCGGTTCCTCCGGCAGCGGCAAGACCACGGCGCTACGCATGATCAACCGGATGATCGAACCCACCTCGGGCGCCATCACCATCGACGGTGTCGATGTCTCCACCCGCGACCCGGTAAAACTGCGCCTCGGGATCGGGTACGTCATCCAGCATGCCGGGCTGATGCCCCATCAGCGGGTGATCGACAATGTGGCAACGGTTCCCGTGTTGAGGGGCCAGCCTCGCCGAAGCGCCCGCAAAGCCGCCTACGAGGTGCTCGAGCGGGTCGGGCTGGACGCCAAACTTGCAACCCGCTACCCCGCGCAACTGTCGGGCGGCGAGCAGCAACGGGTCGGCGTGGCGCGGGCGCTGGCCGCCGACCCGCCGATCTTGTTGATGGATGAGCCGTTCTCCGCCGTCGACCCGGTGGTTCGTCACGACCTGCAAAACGAAATACTGCGCCTGCAAGGCGAAATGCACAAAACGATCGTCTTCGTCACGCATGACATCGACGAGGCGCTCCGGCTCGGCGAGCGGGTGGCGGTGTTCAAGGGTGGTTTGTTGCAGCAGTACGACGAACCCGCTCGGCTCCTGTCGCGCCCGGCCAACGATTTCGTGTCGAGGTTCATCGGCCTGGGCCGCGGTTACCGATGGCTGCAACTCCTCGACGCAAGCGGACTGCCACTGCACAACGTGGAACTGATCGCAGCCGGCAAGCTGCCCGAGACGGAACCTTTCGACGGCTGGGCCGTCGTGATCGACGACGGTGGCGCACCCGTCGGCTGGATCGACGGTGGTGGAGTGCGCCGGCATCGAGACGGTATGCCGTTGCCCGACTGCATGAACGGGGTCGGATCGCTGTTTCGGCCGCGCGGAAACCTGAGCCAAGCGCTCGACGCGGCGTTGTCATCGCCATCGGGCATCGGTGTCGCCGTCGATGACGGCGGCAAGGTGATCGGCGGTGTGCTGGCCGACGACGTCCTGGCCGCGGTGGAATCCCAACGCCTCGGCTCGGCTGATTCCCGAGGGACTTAGCCGATGCACTATCTGCTCACCCATCTCGACGACGCCTGGGGGCTGACCGTCGTGCACCTGCGGCTGTCGTTGGTGCCGGTGCTGATCGGACTGGCGATTGCGCTGCCCCTGGGGATGCTGGTGCAGCAAAGGCGGAGTGCCCGCCGGCTGACGACCGCGGCCGCCAGCGTCGTATTCACCATCCCGTCGCTGGCGCTGTTCGTGGTGTTGCCGATGCTCATCGGGACCCGCATCCTCGACGAGGCCAACGTGATGGTGGCCTTGACGGCCTACACCGCCGCGCTGCTGGTGCGTGCGGTGCT
>DASTKA010000583.1:0-6640 GCA_035716165.1 Mycobacterium sp.
TGCTCACCCGCGCCTGCGCGGTCGCGACGGCCGTCGGTGATCGACTGGGTATCGACGTGGAGGCGCCGAGCCTGCTGGCCGGGCGGGCCGCATTGCTGGGGCTGACCCGCGGCGGCCGGGTGTCGCCCGGCGGCGGCACCCATTTGTTCGCCGCCCTGGATGGCTTCTGCGCGCTCACCCTCTCGCGCGCCGACGACCTCGAGGCCGTCCCGGCGCTGCTGCACGCCGACGACGTGGCCGCCGACCCGTGGCCGGTGCTGCAGCGCTGGGCCGCCACCCGTGAGGTCTACGAGATCGTCGAACGGGCGGTGCTGCTCGACATCCCGGCGGCCGGCCTCGGCGAGGCCGCCCCCGCCCCGCCACGAATTCAGCCAACCGGAGCGGCGGTGCCTCCGCGCTCGCCGCGGGGTCTGCTGGTGGCCGATCTGTCCTCGATGTGGGCGGGCCCGTTGTGCGGGCACCTGCTGGCCCGGGCCGGAGCGACCGTCGTCAAGGTCGAAAGCCCACGCCGCCCGGACGGCACGCGGGCCGGCAACCCGCGCTTTTTCGACTGGATGAACGGCGAAAAGCTCTGCTATGCGGTCGATTTCGACAGTGCGTCGGACGAACTGCGTGAACTGCTCGCCGTCAGCGACATCGTCATCGAGGGCTCGCGCCCGGCAGCGCTGGCGCGCCGGCGGCTCGGACTTGACGACGTCGCACCGCGCGCGGGCCGAATCTGGTTGCAAATCATCGCATATGACGGCCGCAGGCCGGGATTCGGCGACGACACCGCCGTGGCCGGTGGCCTGGTCGGCACCGGCGGCGATGGGCCGGTGTTCTGCGGCGACGCCATAGCCGACCCACTGACCGGGCTGGAGGCGACCCTGGCGGTGGCCGAATCCCTGGGCCGCGGTGGGGGAGAGTCGGTCCGGGTGTCGATGGCCGGGGTCGCCGCGACCTATGCGGCGCTTCCGGTCGGGCCGTCGTCATCGCCGGTGCCGGTGTCGGCACCGGCGGCCCCGCTACCGTCGCGTCCGGCGAGTGGCCTGGGAGCCGACAACGAGGCGGTGCGCCACCTGGTCGACCAAAGGCGTTGCCTGTCATGCTGATTCGGGGGGCGACATTGCTCGACGGGACGACGGCGGACATCCGGGTGGGCGCGCTGATCGAGGAGATGGCGCCGCCGGGCGACGGCCTGGTGGCGCGGGCGGGGGAGGGTGTGCTGTACGCCGGCGGCGGCACCGTGCTGCCCGGGCTGCACGATCACCATGTGCACCTGCGTTCGGCGGCCTCGGCGCTGGATTCGTTTCTCGTCGGGCCGCCCGGGGTGAGCACCGAATCACAGCTCACCCAATTGCTGGCGAACGCCACGCCGGGGCCCGACGGCTGGATTCGCGCTGTGGGCTACCACGATTCGGTTGCCGGAGAACTCGATCGGGGCGCCCTTGACGCCATCGTTCCCCACATTCCGGTGCGCATCCAGCACCGCAGCGGGGCGCTGTGGATCCTCAATTCTGAAGCGCTGGGCCGGGTCGGCCTGCCCGAACATCCCGACGGCCGGTTGCGCAGCGAAGACCGGGGCTGGTCGTTGGCGCTGCAGCGGCGCGAGACCGACCTCGCCGAACTGAGCCGCCAGATCACCGCGACCGGTGTCACCGGCGTCACCGACGCAACCCCGGATCTGGATGCCGACGACGTGGACTCGCTGATGGCGGCGCACCAGCGCGGCGAGTTCCGTCCGAGGCTGAGTTTCCTGTCGCCGGGCAAGAAGATCCTGCACGACGACCGCCTCGACCTGGACTCGCTCGCGGAATGGATTGCGCGCCAACATGACAGCGGGCAGCCGGTGGCCGTGCACTGCGTGACGGCGGCGCAGCTGGTGGTGACCATCGCTGCGCTGCGGGACGCCGGTAGCCATCCGCGAGACCGCATCGAACATGCCGCGGTGGTGCCCGACGACAACCTGGCCGACCTCGCCGATCTCGGGGTCACGGTGGTGACCCAACCCAACTTCGTCGCCGAGCGCGGCGACCAATACCTCGCCGAGGTCTCCGCCGCCGAGCACGATCAGTTGTGGCGCGTCGCGTCCCTGCGCGACGCGACGGTGCCGGTCGCGCTGTCCACCGACATGCCGTTCGGCCACGGCGACCCGTGGACGGCCATGCGCGCCGCGGTGCACCGCACCACGGTGCAGGGTGCCGTTCTCGGTGGGCGCGAATGTGTCTCGGCGCGAGACGCTTTGACGATGTTCCTGGGCCGGGCGGATCAGCCGGGCCGGCCGCGCAGCGTGGACGTCGGGCAGCCGGGCGACCTGTGTGTGCTCAACGAGCCTCCGTCGACGGCACTGGCCGCCCTGGACGCCGGCCTGGTGGCGGCGACCGTAATCGGCGGTGAGCTGGTGTACTTCGCGATGTGAGGCGGTGTCAGGCGGCGGGGCTCAGTGCGGCGCGCAGACTGTCGCATTGGCTGTCGAAAAACCGCCGGGACACTTGGGCTTTCGGCAAGACCAGATCGAAGCCGTGGAAGGCGCCCGGAATGGTCTCGACCTGGCACGGCACCCCCGCGGCGCGAAGGCGCTCGGCGTAGGCCAGGTCTTCGTCGTGAAACAGGTCATGCGTGCCCACACCAATCCAGGCCGGCGGCAATCCGCTCAGGTCGTCGCGGCGTCCCGGGACGGCGACGTTGGGGTCGGCGTTGCCCAGATACGCCGCCCAGCCGAACTTGTTGCTGCGGTTGTCCCACAGGCGGTAGTTCGCGCGGGGCGCAGTGGCCGAGCTCCGGTCGTCGAGCATGGGATAGGTCAGCAGCTGAAACGCCGGGCTCAACTCGGCCCGGTCGCGGGCCAGCAGCGCCAGGGCCGCCGCGAGGCCGCCGCCGGCGCTGGCGCCGCCGATGGCGATGCGGTAGCGCTCCACCGATGGCAGCCCGGCCAGCCACGTCAATGCCGAATAGCAGTCCTCCAGCGGTGCGGGATAGGGATGTTCGGGCGCCAGGCGGTATTCCACCGACGCGACGGTGATGCCGAGGCGCCTGCTGAACCTGCTGCACAGCCGGTCGTCCTGTTGGGCGGTGCCGATCACGTATCCGCCGCCGTGGATCCACAGCAGCGCGGGTGTGGCCTCGGTGGCCCCGGCGGGCCGGAACAGCCGAACGCCGGCTCCGGAATCGAGCGTGATCGCCTCGACGTCGGACACGGGCTTGCCGAGGCGCCCCCACCACGCCTGGCCCACCCGCATCAGCGGCAGCGTTCGAGGGCCGACGAGCCGCCGGGGGGCGAAGCGGGCAAATCGCCACAGGTCAGGATGAACATCGTCGTTCGGCACCGCATCAGTATCACCGACGCGGAAAATCAGGGGACGGCGATGTGTGATCCGCCGCGCGCGCTACGACTTCAGGAGGGCCGGCTCGATCCCGGACGCGTCCTTCACCGTGCTCGACCGGGTGGCGCACCTCGCGGCGCTCGAAGAGCCCGCGCGGGTCAACGAGCTCCTGGACGCGTTCTTGTTCGGCTGATCGTCACGGGTCGATCAGCCCTCCCAAGTTGCTTGAAAAGCCTTGCCGATAGCCACAATTCGGGGGAATTCGGTATTCCGGAGGTGGGGACGCGCACGTCCGGTCACGGCTGGCAGTGAACCATGCCGGGCGCCGCAACGTAACCGCGTGAGGGCCAAGAAGAGAAATGGATTAGCCGAGCCACGATCGGGGTATCGGAGCAGTGCTGACGCACGGGCTTGCCGTCAGCTTGTTGGGGTTTGCCGGTAGTCGCCGCAACGTCCCGCACGGGATCGGGCGTCGGCGCGCCGCCCGATCGGCCAGGACGCGAGGGACGTGGAATGCTTGGGCAACTTTACGATCGGGCACTTGGCGGCGAGCGATGTTGGATCCGTCATGACGACGGGGAACTGCGGCCACTGCCGGCGCACCGATGGTTGGGTGTGCGATGTCCCGGTGATGGATCTGGTGACGCCTCCGACGAAGTCTTCGACGAAGCCGTCACGCAGATGTGCACCGGGCCGACAATCGAGCTGGGTTGCGGGCCGGGCCGGTTGGTGGCGAGGCTGATTCGGCGGGGTATCCCCGCGCTCGGTATCGACCGGTCCGCGGCCGCGATCCAGCTGGCGGGTCGCGGCGGTGCGCCGGCACTGCTGGGTGATGTGTTCGAGCCGCTGCCGGGAACGGGCCTGTGGCAGACGGTTCTGTTGGTCGACGGCAATGTGGGGCTCGGCGGGGATCCACGACGAATTCTCGGGCGTGCCTTCGAGCTGCTGGCCCGCGGTGGGCGTTGCGTCGCCGAATTCGAGGCCGAGGCCATCGGCGTCTGCTCGCGCTGGGTCCGACTGGAGTCGGCGGGCGAGGTGGGGCCCTGGTTTCGGTGGGCGTCCGTCGGGGTGGACAGCGCCGCCGCGCTCGCGGCGCAGGTGGGACTGACGCTGACCAGCGTCAGCCTCGTCGGTGGCCGGGTGATCGCCGACCTGACGGCCAGGTAAGCGTGTCGCTCACAGCAAAATCAAGCGAACTCCGCGAACGGCGAAAAACGGTTCAAACAGCGCGAATACCGCATCCGACCAGGACTGTAAGCAAAGCGATTTCGCCACCATCGCCCGTTCGGCGGAATCGCCAGTTTGCGCATCGTCGGGAGGGGTACAGTCCCCTGCATGACGGTGAGTGGACCGGGCATTGCCAATTGGATGAAATGGTTGCTGCGGGCGCGCCCCGGCGACTATGCGCTGGCAATGAGTGTGGCGGGCGCTTCGCTGCCCGTGGTCGGCAAGCATCTCGAGCCTTTGGGCGGATTGACCGCGATGGGCGTCTGGGGTGCCCGGCATGCGCCGGAGGCGATCTCCGCCGCGACCAAGGACTGGTTCACACCGGGCATCAACGACGTCCGGCGGCGCGACCGGGAGAGCACGCAGCAGGTGTCCCTTGCCGCGTTGCGCGGCGTCGTGTCGGCCGCGGACCTCGAGCTGGACTGGCCGGTAGCCGAGAAGACACCGCCGATCTGGGCCGGCCTGCGAGAGCACCGCTATCTACATCGCCGCGCCGTCCACTACGGGGACCACCCGGACCAGGTGCTCGACGTCTGGCGGCGCAAAGACCTGCCCGCACAACCCGCGCCCGTCCTGATTTTCCTGCCGGGCGGCGCCTGGGTGCACGGCAAATGCATGGGTCAGGGGTCGGCCCTCATGTCACGGCTCGCCGAGCAGGGATGGGTGTGCCTGGCGGTCAACTACCGCGTCTCGCCGCACCACCGTTGGCCGCGCCACATCGTCGACGTCAAAACGGCGATCGCCTGGGCGCGTGCCAACGTCGACAAGTTCGGCGGCGACCGCGATTTCGTTGCGATAGCGGGGTGTTCGGCAGGCGGCCACCTGAGCGCGCTGGCCGGGCTGACACCCGATGACCCGCAGTTCCAGGCGAAGCTGCCCGAGGGCGCGGACACCTCGGTGGACGCGGTCATCGGGATCTACGGCCGCTACGACTGGGAGGACCGCTCGACCCCGGAGCGGGAAGGGTTCGTCGAGTTCCTGGAGCGGGTCGTGGTCAAGAAATCGATCGCCCGGCATCCCGACATCTTCCGCGACGCTTCCCCGATCGCGCGGGTGCACCGAAACGCGCCGCCCTTCCTCGTCATTCACGGCAGCAAGGACAGCGTCATTCCCGTCGAGCAGGCGCGCAGCTTCGTCGAACGGTTGCGTGCGGTGTCGCATTCGATCGTCGGCTACCTGGAATTCCCCGGCGCCGGTCACGGGTACGACCTCATCGACGGCGTGCGAGCCGGCGCCGCGGCGCACGTCACTTCGCTGTTCCTGAACCAGATTTACCGCACCAAGACACGCGTCGGGGCAAAAGAGGTCATCTGAACCGCCGCCGCTGAGTATGGTCCCTCTATGGGCAAGGGGCAGCGGTGAAAAGGCTTAGCGGATGGGACGCTGTGCTGTTGTATAGCGAAACTCCGAACGTGCACATGCACACCATCAAAGCCGCCGTCATCGAACTCGACGCCGATCGGCATTCGTTCGACATCGACGCGTTTCGCGAAGTCCTCGCCGGGCGGCTGAACAAGCTCGACCCGTTCTGCTACCAGCTCGTCGAGGTGCCGTTCAGCTTTCACCACCCGATGTGGCGGGAGAACTGCGACCTCGACTTGAACTATCACATCCGCCCCTGGCGGGTGTCGCCTCCAGGCGGCCGGCGCGAACTGGACGAGGCCATCGGGCAAATCGCCAGCACGCAGCTCGATCGCAGCCGTCCGCTGTGGGAGATGTACTTCGTGGAGGGTTTGGCCAACAACCGTATTGCGGTGGTCGGCAAAATCCATCACGCCCTCGCCGACGGCGTCGCCTCGGCGAACCTCCTGGCCCGCGGCATGGATCTGCAGCAGGGCCCGGAGGGTAAGCCCTATGCCAGCGACCCGGCCCCCACCACGCGGAAGCTGATCGCGTCGGCCTTCGCCGACCACATGCGCCACCTCGGGGGGCTGCCCCACAACGTCCGCTACACCGCCCAGGGGTTCGGTCGGGTGCGCCGCAGCTCGCGAAAATTCTCCCCGGAGCTGACGCGGCCCTTCGAGCCGCCGCCGACTTTCATGAACCACAAGATCACCCCGGAACGGCGGTTCGCCACCGCCACCCTGGCCCTGGCCGACGTCAAGGAGACC
>DASTKA010000584.1:0-5191 GCA_035716165.1 Mycobacterium sp.
TGCTGCGTCCGGGCTGGATCGTGCTGGCCCTGGTCGTCGTCGCCTTCGCGTATCTGTGCTTCACGGTGCTCGCGCCCTGGCAGCTCGGTAAGCACAGCAGGACGTCGCGGGAGAACCGCCAGATCGAGAATTCGCTCAATACCGCGCCGGTTCCGTTGAAAACGCTGCTGCCGCAGCAGAACTCGGCGGCTCCCGACGCACAGTGGCGCCAGGTCACCGCAACCGGGCACTATCTGCCCGACGCGCAGGTGCTGGCCCGCCTGCGCGTGATCGACTCGAAGCCGGCGTTCGAGGTGCTGGCGCCGTTCGTCGTCGACGGCGGGCCGACCGTCCTGGTGGACCGCGGCTACGTCCGGCCACTGGAGGGCTCGCACGTCCCGCCGATCCCCCGCCCGCCCGCGCAGACGGTGACCATCACGGCGCGGCTGCGCAACTCCGAGGCCGCCGCGGTGAACAAGGATCCGTTCGTGGGAGACGGTGTGCAGCAGGTGTATTCGATCGACACCGAACAGGTCGCGGTGCTGACCAAAACCCCGCTGGCCGGGTCCTACCTGCAATTGATCGACGGTCAGCCCGGTGGACTCGGCGTGGTCGGCGTGCCGCAGCTGGACGCCGGCCCGTTCCTGTCCTACGGCATCCAATGGATCGCGTTCGGCATCCTGGCTCCCATCGGATTGGGCTACTTCGCCTACTCCGAATTCCGCGCCCGCCGCCAGGAGAAGCAACAGCGACCCGCGGCCGAGATACCACGCGACGCGCCGCAAACCGTGGAGGCCAAACTCGCCGACCGCTACGGCCGCCGACGTTAACCCGATAGGCACACCGACAGCCCGGCCAGCACCGCGGCACCGGCCTGCACCAGTGACGACAGCAGCACCGCGCGCCGCAGGTCGGTCACCGTCGGCTCCCGGCCATCGCCGAGTGTGGGCCGGATCTGCAACTCGTGGCGGTACTGCGTGGGACCACCCAGGCGCACGCCCAGCGCCCCGGCGAAGGCCGCCTCGACGACGCCGGCGTTGGGGCTCGGATGACGGGCGGCATCACGGCGCCAGGCCCGCGCCGCGCCGGAGGGTGATCCGCCGACCAGCGGAGCCAGCAGCACCGTCAGCGACGCGGTCGCGCGCGCGGCGACGTAGTTGGCGAAGTCATCCAATCGGGCTGCCGCCCAACCGAATCGGCGATAGCGCGGCGAGCGGTAACCCACCATCGAGTCCAGGGTGTTGATGCCCCGATACACCAAAACGGCGGGCGCGCCACCGGCCGCCGCCCACAGCAGCGGCGCCACCTGGGCGTCGGAGGTGTTCTCGGCGACCGATTCCAGCGACGCGCGGGTCAGGCCCGCGCCGTCCAGTGCCGCCGGGTCACGCCCACACAGCGACGGCAGCAGCGCGCGCGCCCCGTCGACGTCGCCGCGTCCCAGGCGCTCCGACATCTCCAGGCCGGTGCGGGCCAACGAGGTTCCGCCCAGCGAGACCCACGTGGCCGCAGCGATCGTCGCGATCGACCACCCCCGGCCGCGCTGCGCGGCGCCCTGTTGCGCCGCCAGGCCGAGCACACCCACCGCGCCGATCAGCGCGCCCACATGGACCGCGCCGGCGACCCGGCTGTCGCGGTAGGTCAGGTTCTCCAGCGCGGCGGCGGCTCGGCCGAACAGCGCGACCGGATGACCCCGTCGTGGGTCGCCGAGCGCGCGGTCGGCCAGGTAGCCGATCGCCACACCCGCGATCCGGGATCGCCTCGCAACCACCTCGGCAGCGTCTCACACCGCTCATCCAGCCATGTCTGCCCATTCTTGGGCCGGTCTGACGTCGAAGAATCATTGATCGTGCCGATCCGGCAATGGTCTACTCGAAGGCATGAGCCCCAGCCGGCGAAGTCCGCGGTGAAACGGCGCGCGACCCGCGTCGCCGACCTGCTGAACCCGGCGGCGACATTGTTGCCCGCCGCGAACGTGATCATGCAGTTGTCGTTGCCCGGCGTCGGCTATGGCGTGCTGGAAAGTCGGGTGGACAGCGGCAATGTCTACAAGCATCCATTCAAGCGCGCCCGCACCACCGGCACGTATCTGGCGGCCGCGACCATCGGGACCGAGTACGACCGGGCGTTGATCTGCGCGGCCGTCGACGTCGCCCACCGGCAGGTCCGCTCGACATCGGCAAGTCCGTTGTCCTACAACGCTTTTGACTCGAAGCTACAGCTGTGGGTGGCCGCATGCCTGTACCGGTACTTCGTCGACCAGCGCGAGTTTCTGCACGGCCCGCTGGACGACGCCGCGGCCGACGCAGTCTACGCCGACGCCAGGCGGCTGGGCACCACACTGCAAGTGCCCGAGGCGATGTGGCCGCCCGACCGGGACGCGTTCGACGAGTACTGGAAACGCTCCCTCGACGAGCTGCGCATCGATCCCCCGGTACGCGAGCACCTGCACGGGGTGGCGTCGTTGGCGTTCCTGCCGTGGCCGTTACGGGTGCTGGCGGGCTCGTTCAACCTGTTCGCAACGACGGGGTTCTTGGCTCCCGAGTTCCGGGAGCTGATGCGGCTGGACTGGTCGCCAAGCCAGCAGCGCCGCTTCGACTGGTTGCTGAGCGCCCTGCGGCTGGCCGACCGGCTGATTCCGCACGGGGCGTGGATCTTCGGTTACCGGCTCTATCTGTGGGACATGCGATCTCGGGCGCGACAGGGCCGGCGGATCGTCTAGGTCGGCAAACCGGGCAAAGCGGACTAGCGTGGCAAGGCATGACCTTTCCAGCGCTCAACCACGTCGCGGTCACGGTGCGCGACATCGCGATCAGCGGCCCGTGGTATCACAATCTGCTCGGCGCCGACCCGATCCTCGACGAGCACACGGACGCCGGATTTCACCATCAGGTGTGGATGCTCGACGGGGGCACCGTCTTCGGCATTCATCAGCACGACCGCCCCGCACCCGACGAGGAGTTCAGCGAACATCGCGTCGGGCTCGATCATGTCGGCTTCGGCTGCGCCAGCCGCGCCGAGCTACAGAACTGGGTCGACCGGCTGGGCGAACTGGGCATTGACCATGGCGGCATCGTGGATGCGCCGTACGGCTCGGGATTGAGTTTTCGCGACCCCGACGGCATCGCGTTGGAATTCTTCGCCCCGCCCGGCTGATCGGCTCAGCGCACCGTCGCGAAGAACGCGCGAACGTCCTCGACGAACAGCTCCGGTTGTTCGAACGCCGCGAAATGCCCGCCGCGCGGCATGTCCGTCCAGTGGGTGATGTTGTAGACGGGTTCGCACCAGCTACGCGGCGCCTTGAGCAGCTCCCCGGGGAAAGCCGCTACGCCCGTGGGCAATTCGACGCGATCGCCGCCACCCCACACGGCGAAGCTCTCCCAGTACAGCCGGGCCGAGGACGCGGCGGTGTTGGTCACCCAGTACACCATCACGTTGTCGAGCAGCTCGTCGCGGCTGAGCGCGTTCTCGGGGTGCCCATCGCAATCGGCCCAGTCCCAGAATTTTTCGACGATCCAGGCCAGCTGCCCGACCGGCGAATCGGCCAGACCGTAACCCAGTGTCTGTGGCCGGGTGGACTGTTGCTTGGAATAGCCGGTGCCCCACTTGCGGTGGTTCGCCAGCCCGGCCAGGGCTCGTTGCTCCTCCTCGGTCGGGTTGGTCAGCGACTCCTTGGTGGGCCGGCCGACCGGCATGTTCAGGTGGATGCCCACGCAGTGGCCGACATTGCGGCCGATCTGTGTCGTGACGGCGGCGCCCCAGTCGCCGCCCTGGGCGCCGTAGCGGTCGTACCCCAGGCGCAGCATGAGCGTTTCCCATGCCTCGGCGATCTTTTCCACGCCCCAGCCGGTGCCGGCGGGTTTGCCGGAGAATCCATATCCGGGCAGCGATGGACAAACGACGTGGAAAGCGTCCTCGGCGCGTCCCGAGGCGGGGTTGGTCAGCGGCTCGATCACCTTGTGGAACTCCACGATCGAACCCGGCCAGCCGTGCGTGATCAGCAGCGGGAAGGCATCGGCGTGCGGCGACCGCTGATGGATGAAATGGATGTCCAGACCGTCGATCTCGGTGGTGAACTGATCGAAGCGGTTGAGCGCGGCCTCCCGCGATCGCCAGTCGTAATCGTTGGCCCAATAGTCGGCCAGCTCGCGGGTGTAGGCCAGCGGCACGCCCTGGCTCCAGTCGTCTACGCATTCGGCCTCGGGCCAACGGGTGCGGGCCAGCCGCGATCGCAGATCGTCGAGAACGTCGTCGGAAACGTCGATGCGGAAGGGTTTCACGCGTTCATAGTGCCCCTGCCCGCGTGACCGGCGGAAGGCACCCGGGCGCGTCACAGCGCCCGTAGGCCACGCAGGGTCCTGCCGATCAGTTCACGTCGTTCGTCGATCGTCATCGAGTCACCGAGGGGTGCGTGCACCCGCAAATAACCCTGTGTCACCAGTTCGCCGACCAGGAATCGCGTCGCACCGAGCGGCAAAGACAGGCGAGCGGCGATCTCTGCGACCGAGGGGCTCTGCACGCAATACGTCAGGATCTGGCCGCGCACATCGTTTCTCGGCCAGCGCGGCGGCCTCGGTGTGGTGTTGAGCGCTTCGACCGGAGCCTCGACTGCCAGTTCGACACCGGAGTCGGTATGGCCCGCCGTCAGCGCGTATGGCCGGACCAGGTTCGGCTCGGCCGCGGTTTCCCGTTCCGCGCCCGTACCTTCCGACGGCTGATGCGCGTCGGAGTGCTTTCCCCCGCCAGGTGGCGAACCCCGCGCCGCCTTGCGGTTCTGCAGGAACCACAACGCCTGGTCGGCGTGCACCGATGCGCGAAGCTCGCTGGAGATCACCTTGAGTACGGTGCGATCGGCGTCGATGACGAATGTGGTCCGTCTGACCGGCAGCACCCTGGCCAGCAGGCCGCGTCGCCGAGTGTGCCGCCCGCGCCGGGCCGCCTCACGCGCCACGACGGAGTTGCGCAGCTTGGCGAGCCTGCCCCGGCGCACCCCGAACAGTTCCGAGACCACGCCGTCCGCGTCGGAGAGCAGCGGATAGTCGAACGAGCGCTGTTGGGCGAAATGGGCCTGCCGGTCGACGGTGTCGGTGCTGATGCCCACCCGCTGGGCGCCCACCGAGACGAATTCATTGCTCAGGTCCCGGAAATGGCAAGCCTGGGCCGTGCAGATCGGTGAGGACGCCAGCGGGAAGAAGAACAGCACAACCGGCCCGTC